>CAMDBH010000025.1 GCA_945889325.1 Klebsiella pneumoniae | reverse complement strand
GTGATGACGATCGGCGCCAGATCGCCAGCAGATTTGTCCTGTTGCAACTTGAGGGCCAGAAATACGTACTTCTGCTTGGCGTACAGGTCGAGCAACGGCTTGGTCGCTGCGGGCTGGATATACTTGTTTGTATTTAGCCAGTTGTATAGGTCATCACCGGTATCACCCTGAATGACTACGGTTTCATACGGGCCGACATTTTCGGTCTTCAGCACGGTCACGCCGCCGAAATTGTTGGCACCCGGAGGACCGCCGCCGCCTGCCGCAGCATCCTCCATACAGCCGTAATTTCCGTAGCATCCGTTTGCGCCTTGTTGCCAATTCAATTGAAACAACGGCGAGGTCGCCTGCTCCAACACCTGAAAAACCGTGTCGCTGCCGATGCCGAGCGTCGGCACCTTTTGCAACGGCAAGATCCAGGAAAACTGTTTGTCGTCGCCCTTGTAACTTATCTGAATGTGGACCGAAATTTTGCCGAGTTGCTGCACGTACAAAATGCGTTCGGCGCTCTGGTCTATCGGCTGGGTAAAGCAGAAAAATCCGCCGCAAGCGAAGGCCGGAGCGGAAAAGACCAACGATGTTAACACGATACTCGCGGCGACGAGGCGGCTGCGAAGCGAACTGAACATGAAAAACCTCATGAAAGTACAGATTTGGGGCGTCGACTTTTGTTCGAACGGGCCGCGCGCGAGTCTAATAAATCTCGCGCCCGTGCAGCCCGATATTTTAGCATAGACGCGTCATCTTGTCGCAGGCATTTTTTAACGATGCGCGATCAAAACTTGATTCGCGTTCCTCCGCCGGCACTTGGGCCGATTTCTTTGCCCGAACGGCCGGCGATGAGGCCTTGGGCGTCAACCTGCCAGGAGTCGCCGATGTCCCATTGCAGGCCTACCAACAAACGCAAGCCGGAATCACCACTTTGCAGCACGCTCTCTTGGGCCACGGTGCCCACCATCCGCAGCGTCGTGTTGATCGGGATCGTCAAGGAACCGCGCAACACGCTGAGAATGGAGTCTTTGGTCTTTTGATCCCAAACGTGTTCCAAACTGACGTCGATAGACGCCACTTGCTCGTCGGCGATCCGGGCCCCGACCCGAAAACCAAAACCGCTGCCCTGCACGTCACCGCTGCCGTAAATGCCCGCGACGCCGTCACCGCTAATGCTAAAGTAATCACCCATGTGGACGTCGATACCGGCTCGACCGCGGTAAAAACCGATCGCGGCCGAGGGCAAGGGCGACGGCGCGCATCCGGTCGTCAGCGAGTCATTGCAGGGCGGCAGTTCGGTCAGCGGGCGCGCTTTGCCGTTGATGAAACCGCCGTTTAGCCGCGCGATCAAAAAGCCAAAGAACAGGCGATCCAGGCCCATTTCTGCCTCGTGGTAGTAGTCGCCCGTGCCAAATTTGGCGTAGTTGTAACGCAAGCTGAGTTGGTTGCGGTTTTCTTCGGCCGAAAGGATCTGCGGTTGCATCACGCTGACCGTCTGTGGGTTGCGGCTGTTGGCAAAACCCTCGCGGACGACGCCTTTTTCATCCAAAACGGTGATGTAATACGCTAGGCCCGGTGCCACGACATCGCGGGCGGGAATATCGGCTTCGAACACTTGGGGCGTACCTTCTTGCACCACGCCTGCCTCGATCTTGGCCGGCGCCATCGGCAGACGCAGATAAGCACCGCTGCCGCGGGCGCGGTAGAACAACATCGGTCGCGAAAACCGCCGGTTCAATTCAATCGTCAGATTTAGCGGCTTGTGCTGCGAACCGCGATCGACCGGCGCGTGCTGCACGGTTTGCTCTTGAGGTTGATCCGGCACCGAATCGATGCTAACCCGCTGAGGTTCCGCAGGGTTGGCCCACACGCCCTGCCGAACACCGCTGGCGTTTGGCGCTACGAGGTAATACTGCACGAACTTGACCGACGGATCCGTTTCACCAACTGGAACGCTTATCCCGAACAAATTGTCACCCTTGGATGCCATGGCCAATTCGGTATAAGGCCCCGTCTCGCCCAGCCGATAGAGCACCGAAACCTTGTCGCTCGGGCCATCCAGAAGCGCTTCCAGCCACAGCGATTTGCCCCAAGTCACCGCATTTGGCGGGCGGTGTCGCACGCGCACTATCGGAACATGACTGGCTTTTTCTTCCTTTTCTTCGGGCTTGTTCGGATCAACCAGTCTGGGGAGCGTGGCGTGGTACATGCGCGCTTCGGCGGTGAAACGCGGTTCGACGATGGTGTCCATCGGCACGCCGCCGCTGCGTTCGCCGGCCAATTCAACCACCGCACGGTCGCCAAGTACCGACAGGACTTTGCCTTCGGCCAAAAGCAGACCGGGTTTGCCATCGAGATTTTCCAAAAACCACACCGGCATTTGCGGCACAAAGGTCGTAACCGACTGACCTTGAACAATAATATGCCCATCGTGCTGAGAGATAACCCGTGCCAATGGCAAATCCGTGCGGACTGGCTTCGCGGCGTAAACCGGTGGTGATGTGACACCTAATGAAACGCAGCCAATCACCAGGAAACGCAAAATATATTTTCGCATGAATACTCCTAATTCTTGTTCTTGGTCAGTTGCCAAAGCGAGGCTTGCACGACCGCAATTTCATCGACCTCAAAATGACGGCGCAGACCTTCGCGGGTGTCCGATAGCCCAAAACCATCGGTACCAAGGCTAGTTAGGCGCCCATTGAGCCATGGCGCGATCTGGTCGGGCACCGCGCGCATCCAATCTGACACCGCCAAAATCGGCCCGCTTGTGCTGCCCAACTGTTCAACCACAAACGGCTGTTCGGTGTGGACATTGCCCTTGCGGTTGCGCCCGTCGACGGCCAGAGCCTCCCGCCGCAACTCGTTGTAACTTGTCGCTATCCATACGTCTGCGCGCACGCCGTGCTCGCGCACCAGCGTTTGTTGGGCGCGCAACACGCCTGCGAGGATCGAACCGCTGCCGATCAACTGAATGTGTGGCGCGTCCCCTTTGACTTCGCCAATGGTTTCTGCCTTTTGGAACAGATACAGACCCTTGAGAATATTGTCCTCGATGCCTTCAGCCATCGCCGGCATCACGTAAGCTTCGTTCTGAAGCGTTATGTAATAGATTAAATTTTCGCCACTAAGCATCCGTTTCAAACCATTTTTGACGATAATTGCAGCGTCGTATGCAAAGGTGGGTTCGTACGCGATCACGCCTGGGTTGGTCGACGCCAACAGCAGCGAGTGGCCGTCTTCGTGCTGTAATCCCTCACCATTTAGCGTGGTTCGGCCCGCAGTGCAGCCCAAAAGAAACCCGCGCGCATTCATGTCGGCCGCTTGCCAAATTTGGTCGCCGACGCGCTGAAAACCAAACATCGAATAATACAGATAAAATGGAATCAGCGTTTCGCCGTGCGTGCTATAACTGGTTGAAGCGGCGAGAAAACTCGCCATCGAACCGGCCTCCGTGATCCCCTCTTGCAGCAACTGCCCGTCCTTGGCCTCGCGGTAGGCCATCAAGTACTCAGCATCTACGGGCGTATATAGCTGACCCACGCTGGAATAGATGCCAAACGGCTTGAACATCGACTCCATGCCAAAAGTGCGCGCTTCATCGCAAACGATCGGGACCACTCGTTTGCCAAGGTCTTTTTCGCGCATCAGCTGTTGCAAAACGCCAACAAGTGCAATGGTGGTCGATACTTCAGCCGTGCCGCTGCCCATGGTAAACCGATCCCACATCTTGCGGTCTGGCATCGCGACCTGCGGGTTGCGCGCAACGCGAATCGGAATGGGCCCGCCCAGCGCCGCGCGCCGATCGCGGATATATTCAATTTCCGGACTTTTTTCGCCCGGATGGTAAAATGGCGCGTCATCGAGTTCTTTATCTGAAATCGGCAAGTAAAGCGCCGTTCGGAACGCCTTGAGTTCTTCCAAGCCAAATTTCTTCTGTTGATGCGTGGCGTTTCTCGCTTCGATACCTTCGCCAAGTGCATACCCTTTGACGGTTTTTGCAAGCACAACGGTCGGACGCCCTTTGGTTTGGCGAGCAGCGTCAAAGGCCGCGTACACCTTTTTGGGATCATGGCCACCGCGGTGCATCCGCCGGTACTCGCGTTCGGACATGTCTGAAACTAGCTGTTGTAACTCAGGATATTTGCCGAAAAAATGTTCCCGGACGTAAGAGTAATCCGATGTCACATATTTTTGGTACTCACCATCGACGACTTCATTCATGCGCGTGCGCAAAATACCTGTTGTATCAGCGGCTAGCAGCGAATCCCAGCCAGATCCCCAGATCACTTTGATCGCGTTCCAACCTGCGCCGTGAAACACGCTCTCCAATTCTTGAATAATCTTGCCATTGCCACGCACCGGACCGTCCAAGCGCTGCAGGTTGCAGTTGATAACAAACGTCAAGTTGTCCAAACCTTCACGCGCTGCCAAGCTCAGAGCGCCAAGCGTTTCAGGCTCATCGGTTTCACCGTCGCCGACAAAACACCAGACGTGGCTGTTGGAGGTATCTTTGATACCGCGATCGTGAAGATATCGGTTGAATCGGGCTTGATAGATCGCACCGATGGGACCCAGACCCATTGAAACTGTTGAAAACTCCCAGAAATCAGGCATCAACCGCGGATGCGGATAGCTCGACACACCTTGGCCCGGCGTTGTTTCACGGCGAAAATGTTCCAACTGTTCGCGGGTCAAGCGGCCTTCCAAAAACGCCCGTGCATAAATGCCCGGCGCACTATGTCCCTGAAAATAAACTTGATCGCCACCGCCCTCGGCCAGCGGCGACCGGAAAAAATGGTTAAAGCCGACTTCGTACAGCATGGCGGCTGACGCATAGCTAGATAAGTGCCCGCCGATACCCGCGAAATGGTGGTTGGCTCGGTGCACCATCACCGCTGCGTTCCAGCGCACAATGCGCCGAATCCGCTGCTCCATGGCCAGATCTCCCGGATATTGCGGCTGTTTATCGGGCGGAATCGTATTGACGTAGGGCGACTGGACCAAATACGGCAGTTCGATCCCGCCGGTCTGCAAACTTTCATGCAAGCGGCGCATCAAGAAATGCGCGCGTTCCGGCCCCGACGCTTCAAGCACCGCGCGCAAAGAGTCAATCCATTCGCCAGTTTCCAGCGGATCGGTATCTGGAGTCAGAACAAAGCGCGCGTCGGCCATCTTTTCCTCAACAAAATTCAGGATCGTCTGCCGCCGAAGTTGCGGTGGCGTTAGCATAGATCGCTGAATCGCTTTACGCTACGGCGGCAAACGGCGGAAACGCGTTCATTGCGCAAAAGTCGTTGTCAGAAAATTCAATTCCGGTACAATCCTGCGCCGCAAATTCGCGGCACGGCACTCATCTGCCCCATTTTCGGAGTTCGTTGTGGCAAATTTTTCAAAGTATTGTGCCGTATTATCCATAGCATCTGTGATTTTTGCCTCGTGTTCCGGCGCGAATTCCGCTGACCCGGCAACTGCGGCTGGCGATCCGGATGGCGGCGGCGATAGTTCGCTTGCGGACGGCGCGACGCCTAACGATGCCTACGACTGCGGCATGTGCAACGATCAGGATGTGTTCATCGCTGAAATTGCGGCAGATGCGGGGGCGCAGCCCGATGCTGACGTGACCGCCGATGAGGCAGCGCCCGCGGATGTTCCAGCCGCTACTGACACACAAACGCCTGATATTGTTTCCAATGATCTGGGCCCAACCGATGCAGCGGCTGCTGACGCAGCGATCGAAGACGTTGCAGGCGCAGATGCCTCGGTCGCCGATTCCGGTCCGGTCGACGCCGGTCCAGGCGATTCTGGTCCAGTTGATTCTGGTCCGGTCGATGCTGGGAAAACGCCAGGAATTTACGGCGGTCACTGCGAAGTGGCGTTTCCGATGCCAGCAAAGGGCGGTTGGAATCACCAATTTGTGTCGCCGGGCGTGACATTTCTCGGCGCGCCGCAACACCGCATCCGCGATTTGATTTTGAAGCCGGGCGAAAAAGCGCAGCTGCGCGGCCACTTTACCTACAGCGTCGGCGATATCGGTTTGAGTGATGAAAATATTGAACTTTGGGTGCAAACCTGCCCCAAATGGGAAAAGTGGGCGACCCTGAAAACCGACGGCAGCGGCATCGTGTTTTTCGACGTTCCAGCGACGCTTCCGCAAGGAGACTACCGCGTAAAAATGGTGGTCGAAGGCGACCTTACGGACGCAGATGGCGTAATTGCTGTGTGGCCCAAGGGCATGCAAGTCGTCGTAACCGACGTAGATGGCACGCTCACGACGTCGGACTGGGAACTCATCAGCGACGTAGTTTTTGGCAAGGACGCGGTGATGTATCCCGATTCCAACACCGTGATGAACGCGATGATCGCAAAGGACTATCGCATCGTATACCTGACCGGTCGGCCGCAAGTTGTCAACCGTTACACCCGACTGTGGTTGACCAAGCATACCTTTCCGATCGGCGTGCTGCTGTTAACCGAATCGATCGCAAGTTTGCCGCCGACGGTGGACGGGGTGCAAAAATTCAAGACAGAAACGCTGTCGGCGATCATGGCCAACACAGGCGCGCAATTTCCCGTTGGATTTGGCAACGCAGTCACGGACATCGGCGCCTACCAGGCGATCAAGATTCCCAACGTCGACCTGTACGTCGTGGGGCCAGAGGCAGGCAAGAGTGGCAGCACGGCGATCACGACCTACACCGATTTGCTGCCCAAGTTGGTAAAATATCCCAACCAGATTCAGCCGTAAGCATCGCGTTCGAACCGGCGCCACTGTCTCAAAATGAGACACTTTCTCCACAGGCCAGCCCTTGCTCACTTTCGGCATTGCGGGACACGTCGACCACGGTAAAACGTCGCTAGTCCACGCGCTTACGGGCATGCAGACCGATCGCCTGCCCGAGGAACAGCGGCGCGGCATCAGCATCGAACTGGGCTTCGCTTGGCTCGACGTCGCGTTGCCTGACAACACGACGCAGCGCATCGCATTGGTCGACATGCCTGGGCACGAGCGTTTCGTGCGCCGCATGATCGCCGGTGCGGCGGGTATCGACGCGCTGCTTTTGGTCATCGCGGCGGACGAGGGGGTCATGCCACAGGGCCGTGAACATTTAGCAATCTGTCAGCTTTTGGGAATTGAACGCGGCGCCGTCATCCTGACCAAGACCGATTTGGTCGACGATTTCATGCTCGAATTGGCCAAAGAAGACGTCAAAGATTTGGTGGCAGACACCTTTTTGCACGACGCACCGGTTTGGCCATTTTCGGCGCGTTCGCTCGATGGGGACGCGGCGGTCCGCGCGGGTCTGCGCGATTTGGCGCGGCAGATTCGACAGCGATCGCAGAATAATCCTGTGATTCAACGGCCCTTTCGCATGTGGATCGATCGCAGCTTTGTGGTGCAGGGTCGCGGCACCGTCGTAGCGGGAACAGCGACAGCGGGGACGCTAAAGCTGGAAGATCAAGTACAGATTTGGCCGAGCGGCCGCGAATTTCGCGTGCGCGCGCTGCACCAACAGGGCCAAAATTTGCCCCAAATTCAAGCGCCCGGCCGCACGGCCATCAATTTGGCTGCGGCCACCTTGGACGATGCAACTGTCGGCAGTTTGGTCGCTGCGCCGGGCAAGGCACAACTCTCAGATCGTGTGGATGTTTTGCTGAACTTGCTGGCGTCTGCCGACGCCCTGCCCGTGCGCCACCGCGCCATGTTGCACGTCGGCACGGCGCAAACGGAGGGCTGGCTGACCCAACTGTCCGGCGCCGACCTGCAACCTGGAAACACTGCGGAAGTGCAGGTGCATTTCGATCGCCCGCTTGCGCTAGCAGCGGGCGAAGGCATCATCGTTCGCGGATCCCAAGTCAATGATCGGTATGGCCAAACCCTCGCTGGCGGCCGCGTGCTGCATCCGCGGGCGCGCAGGCACAAGATCGGCGATGCGGCGGTGTTAGCCGCGCTGGCCGACTTGGCCTCCCCGCGCATCGATCTGCAAGTCATGGCGCTGGTTGAACTCGCTGGCGTTCGCGGTGAGACGGACGCGTCGTTGGAATTGCTGCTGGACGCAGATCCTGCAGCCGTGCAGAAGGCGCTGAAGTTGTTGCTGTCGGTGGGCAAATTGCGCAAGGTTGGGACACCGCAGCGCTATTTGTCGTTTGCGGCTGTCGCCCAGCTGGAACGCCAAATAACTAAAATCGTAGCTGAATTTCACACTGCCAACCCGACTCGGCGCGGGATGGACGGCGATACTGTGCCCCGCGCTCTGGGTTCGTGGCTAGACGCGACGTCCATCGGACAGTTGCTAGGCGGCCTGGTCAAGAAGCAGGAACTTGTGCTGAGCGGTGCGCTGGTTCATCTGCCGGATTTCGTACCCCACATCCTAGCCGAACCCGCACACGTCGCGGCATTCGCAGCGGCCCTAGCACCTCACGGCTTGGCCTGCCCGCTGCCGAGTCAACTGCTTGAAACACTTGGAATGGATCAGCGCCATCTCGTTGTGGTCGCGCAGGCGGCGGTAATTTCGGGTGAAGTCGTGCGCTACGCCGAGGATCTTTGGGCGCTGAAAACAGACGTCAACGCCGCAGTGGACAACGTGATTGCGGTATTTGTCGGCGAACAGACTTTTACGACCGCGCAGTTGAAGAACTTGCTGGGATTGACACGTAAGCATCTGATTCCATTCGCTGAATATTTGGATGCTCAGCGCATTACTGTGCGCGACCCGAGCGGGAATCGACGACTGAGAGCCAACGCGCTAAAATCACGGGCGTAGTCAGGCTTCGTTTGCCGCATCGCGTGCCGCGGGCTACCCTGACAGGGCGGAGACACCTGACGCGTTGGAGATTTTTCATGGAAAAGACGAGTTGGTTTGCGAGAGTCGCCAAAAAAGCAGCGCTTTACGCGGGTCGGTCGGTGAGCTTCAACCTCGCGCTAGCCATTATTGCCGCGTGGTTGATCACAGGGCCACTGTTTCATTACAGCGACACGTGGCAGTTGGTTATCAATACCGCAACGACGATCGTGACATTTCTGATGGTTTTTCTGATTCAAAATACGCAGAACCGTGATACACATGCCATTCAGATCAAACTTGATGAGTTGATTCGCTGCACGCAAGGCGCACACAACGCCCTTTTGGATCTGGAGGAGTTGGAAGAAGAGGTGCAGGAGCACATTCGCGCGCGCTACCAGAAATTGGCGCGGGCGGCGCGCGTCGAGGCCAATGGCAAGATCGATTTGGGTACGGCAGATGTGCGCGACTGAAAACACCTTGAGGTAGCCCGGAGGCTGATTTGGACGATACGAATCTGCGCGCGATACTTGAGGCCACCAGCGACGGCATTTTCGCTGTTGAGACCAATGGGCGTTTTGCCTACGTCAACGCTCCTGCCATGCAACTCTTGGGCATTGGGCCGACACCGGTACCGCCCGAACTGTGGTCGCCGACCTATGGGCTTTTCCTATCGGACGAGATCACGCCATTGCCGACGGCGCAACTGCCCTTTTCTCTTGCGATGAGCGGTACTTCGATCGATGACTTTGCGATGTTCGTGCGCAACGACCAGGTCAGCGAAGGGCGACACCTGTGCGCGACCGTCCGGCCGTGGCGCAACCGCAGCGGCGTCGTGGTCGGCGGAATTGTGACGGTGCGCGACAGCACCGCGTACGTCACAGCGGAACGCGAAGCCCGCAAAGTGAGTCGGTTCCTGGAATCGATCATCGAGCACGTGCCGGCGATGATCTTTGTCAAGGAAGCGAGTGAGTTGCGTTTTGAGCGCTTTAACCGCGCTGGCGAGGAATTGCTCGGCATGAGCCGCGATCGCTTGCTCGGCAAAAACGATTACGACTTTTTTCCAAAAGACCAGGCCGACTTCTTCACCGCGCACGACCGTGAGACGCTGCAGGGTACCGATATTTTAGATATACCGGAGGAACCGATCCAAACGGGCCGCGGCGAACGCTGGCTTCACACGCAAAAAGTGCCTATTCACAATGACTTGGGTGAACCGAAGTACTTGCTCGGCATCTCCTTGGACATCACGACACGCAAGTTGGCTGAGGACGAATTGCGCCGCGCCCATGCGGAGATGGAGCAACGCGTCGCGGACAGAACGGCGGATTTGCGCAGCACCAACGCAGAACTGCATCAGCAGATCGAAGATCGCTTCAAAACGGAACACCTCCTGCGCCAGAGCGAGGCAGCATTTCGCGCGCAGGCCGATAAATTGCAAGTCATTTTAAATAGTCTGCAAGAAGGTGTGATGATCGTCACGCCCGACGGACGTTACGAGCTGTTGAACCAATCGGCACACCGGATCTCTGGGCCCTCGCTCCGCGGGATTGAGCGGCTGCCCAACGCGAAGTTGCATACCGTGCAATTTCACGGGGATGGCGTGACGCCGCTGGAACCGCATGAAAGGCCGACCGCGCGGGCGTTACTCGGGGAAACAATAGAGGATATGCCAATCGTTGTGCAGGAGGAGGGCCAGACAGATACGGTGTTGCTGCGCGTCAGCGCGCGGCCATTGCGCGGGGAAAATGATGAAATTTATGCGGTAGTGCTCACGATGCGCGATGCCACGGAGCACCGGCGACTGGAACAACTGCGCGAGCACAGCTTGAAGTTGGAAGAGCAGAACCGCAGCGTGCTGCAAGCCAGCAGACTCAAAAGTGAATTTCTCGCCAACATGAGTCACGAACTGCGCACACCCCTCAACGCGGTGATCGGCTTTGCCACCCTGCTGCACGCGGGCCAAGTGCCCTACGGCTCGCCGGAATTTAATGAATTTCTGGGTGATATCGTGGCGAGCGGTTGGCGGTTGTTGCAACTCATCAATGATGTGCTCGATCTGGCAAAAGTGGAGGCGGGCAAACTCGATTTCCATCCGGAAGATGTCGACGTGCACCAGGCTGTCACTGAAGTACTTCACCTTTTGCGTGCAAATGCGGCCGAACGTCAGATCGCGTTGTCGTCCGAAATTGATCCCGATTTGCTTTTGGTGCAAACGGATCCAGTCCGCCTCGGGCAGATCTTGAACAACTACTTGTCCAACGCGCTAAAATTTACGCCGCAAGGTGGTACGATCACTGTCAAAATTCGGCAGAGCGGCCACACAGCGTTTCGCATTGAAGTCATCGACACCGGTATTGGCATTGCGAAGGAGGACATTGGCCGGTTGTTCGTAGAATTTCAGCAGCTTGAAGCAGGAGAGGCCAAACGGCACGGCGGCACCGGCCTCGGATTGGCGCTGACCCGGCGCCTTGTTGAAGCCCAAGGCGGCACAGTCGGCGTAGAAAGCGAACTCGGCAAAGGCAGCACATTCTATGCTGTTTTGCCGCGTTTGGCGCGCATGGGCCAGCCGTTGCCGGAGATGCGGGCGGTGCAGGCGAGCGCGGCGAACGCGCCTTGGATTCTGGTGGTGGAGGACGACGTGCGCGACCAAAACATGTTGGTCGAGACGTTGACGCGAGCCGGTTGGTCCGTGCAAACCGCGGCGACAGCCGCACAGGCCTCGGAACGGGCCCAAGAGCGACTTTTCCAAGCGATCACCTTGGACTTGCTGCTGCCCGATGGCAGCGGCTTGGACGTGGTCACGGCACTGCGGCGCGAAGCCGGACCCAACCAACATACGCCAGTTGTGGTGGTGAGCGTCGCTTCTGAACCTCTGGAGGGTGAAAAAACCGTCGCGGCGACTGTTCGCGCCTACGCCGTGCAAGACTGGCTGTCTAAACCGATTTCACCCGAGGCGCTCCTGGTCGCTTTGCGCCGGATATTGCCGCAATCCGTCGCTGCCGGCATGGGTAGTGTGCTGGTGATCGATGACGACAACCAATCGCTGCGCCTGATGGAGGCTACGTTGGGCCATCTGGGTATTGCGTCGATTTGTCGGCAGGATGCGCAGACGGCGCTGGACGATCTCCGCCAGTTGAAGTTAGACGCGGTGGTGCTGGACTTGCTGATGCCTAGCATGGATGGTTTTGCATTTCTGGAACAATTTCGCAAACTACCGCTCTATCGGCAGGTGCCGGTGTTGATTTGGACCAGCAAAGATCTGACTGCCGGGGAAAGACAGCTGTTGGCCCGCTCGGCGCAAGCCATCGTCACCAAAGGCAACGGCACAGCTTTGGTCACGGAATTGCGGCGTGTTTTGGGCGCAGCGGTCGTCGTCGCCAGCTAGATGGAGCCCCCTCGAAATGGCTGTGACAGTACTCCTGATCGACGACAATGCGCTGAATCTGAAAATGCTGGCATTTTCGCTGCGCGCCCACGGCTACTTGGTGAGGCCAGCGGTAAGTGCGCATCAGGCGCTCGAATTGCTCGCGGACGCCGTGCCCGACATCATTCTCATGGACTTGCAGATGCCGGGAACCAGCGGTTTTGAACTCGCTTCCATCCTGAAAACACGCATAGATACAATGGGATTGCCGATCATTGCCGTAACAGCTTACGCGATGAAGGGCGACGAGCAGCGCGCGCTGGCCGCGGGCTGCGACGGTTATGTGAGCAAGCCTATTGAGATAGCAGGACTTCTCGCCAAAATTGAGCGCTTGACAGCCCAAAAATAGCGGCTACGGGCAGTCGCCGCCGATCTCCAGTTCGTCGACCACAAAGCCGACCTTCTCCTTGTTGGACGTGTCGTACAGCTTGGAGTCAAACCAAGCCTTTAGCTTCACCTGTTTACCTGCAAAAGCGCTGACATCGGCGGTCACGGGTTTCCACGCTTGGCCGGTGGTGCCGCCGTTCAAATCCTTGTTCTTATTCCAGATGCTCGCGAGCACGGCGCCACTGACTGCGTCGACCACGTCGACCCCGCATTGGTGCACGCTGAAGCCGGGCTCAACGTCGAGAAAGACCCAGAATTTCAGCGTCGATTTGCCCTTCGGCATCGTGAATGCGGGGCTCAACGCGCTGCCTTTGTTGGCGGTGCCGCTCTCAAAGCTGACCTTGTCGGGCACGCCGTAGCGCAACGACATGCCACTGGTGGCGGTTTTGCTGTTGTGGAAGTACACGAGAGGACTGTCTTTTTGCACGATCCAACCATTCAGGCCCTTGTCGAATCTGTACCAAATGTGGGTGCCGCTGCCGCTCACGGCCTTGTGGCTGCACACCGCAGCGCTGCAAGTATCGACAAAGCAACTCAAATCTTTGAAACAATCGCTATCGCTGCCGCAACAAGTGCCGCCTTTGCTGTAACCGCAGTTGCCGCCGATGCAAGAGCCTAGCAGACAGGTATTGCCTTTGCAATCAGAACTTTGAATGCATTTTGTCGGCAAGCCTTCCCATTGGTGAATGCATTTATTGGCGCTGCACAAATCGAGGGTGAGGTCATCCAAATCGTCGCACTGGCCATTTTTATTGCAACAATTGCCGACGTTGCTGAACGCGCAACTGCCGCCGCTGCAACTGTCACCGGTGCAAGGATTGCCGTCGCCGCACTCAAGGTCGCTTGTGCAACATTTGGGCACGGCGGTCCATGCGCAGACGCCGCCAACGCATTTGTCTATCGTACATGCGATGTTGTCGTTGCAATCGCCATCGATCTTGCAGCAGCCGTTGCTCAACTTATGGCTGCACTGGCCGGTTTTGAAGTCGCACATGTCGTCCGTGCAATCGTCCTTGTCGTTGCAAGCGAAATCGCTGGTGCAGCCGGTTGGAAGCAGATAGCATAGATAGGTGAAGGTGTTGCACTTGCTGCCGCCCGCGCAGTCGCTGTCCTTGCTGCACTGAAACGCAGCGCATTTGCCGTGGTAGCAATAGTGCGTTTCGGTCACGGGGACGTCGTTGCACTCACTGTCGGCCTTGCAGACTTTGGCGATACACTTGTTGTTCTGGCAGCTTTGCCACGCTGAGCAGTTCGGATCGCAATTGGCTCCGCTGTCAGCAATGGCTATTTCGCTCGAATCGACCTCAACTGCGGCCACCTCGGCAACAGCCAGATCAGGCACGCCGAGGTCGACCTCGATGACCGCGGTATCTTGCAGGATCTCGGCCGCGTCCGCGACCGGTCCGGCGTCATCGGCGTGAATTTCAACGGGCGTGAGGCCACACGAAGGAAGCACCAAGACGACGGAAACGAGAAATGAAAATAGTTTCATCGGGCCTTTAGCGCGTCTGCCATTCACTTGGCCATGCGCATCAGCGCCATCAGATCTTTGACATCTTGCCGCGGATAATTGGTGAAGCGGCCAAATTCCTGCCCGCTTTTGAGCACTTCGCCACCGTCCAACACCACACACTCACCGGTCATGTACGCCGCCAACGGGCTGAGCATGTAGGTCGCCAAGTTGGCCAATTCCTGCGGATCGCCAAACCGCGCCAGCGGAATCTGCTTGAGCGCTTCTTCTTCCATTTCGGGCGGCATCAGTTTGCCGAACGCGCCCTCGGTCGGAAACGGACCGGGTGCGATGGCGTTGCAGCGAATGCCATACGTCGCCCATTCCAAAGCCAGCGATTTGGTCATCGCCAAAACGCCCGCCTTTGCGCAGGCGCTAGGCACAACGAACGCCGATCCGGTCCATGCGTAAGTGGTGACGATCGATAAGATATTGCCCTTGGTGCCGCGCTCGATCCAGCGTTTGCCGACGCAACTGGTGACGTGGAAAGTGCCGTTGAGGACGATTTGGACCACGGCGTTGAAGGCATTGGCCGACAAGTCTTCCGTCGCCGAAAGAAAATTGCCCGCGGCATTGTTGACCAAATCGGTGACCGAGCCGAGTTCGCCTTCGATCGCATCGACCGCGGCCGCAACGCTGGCTGGCTGGCGCACGTCGCACTGCGCCCACCCCGCCTCACCACCGGCGGCGTGAATCGCGGCAACGGTTTCTTGTAAGGGTTCCAAGCGCCTGCCGACGACTCCAACCTTGGCGCCCAAGCGCGCGAAGGTCTCGGCCATGGCGCGGCCCAGGCCGGTTCCGCCCCCTGTGATGAAAATGACATGACCCTGTAAGGTGTTGTGTTGGAACATCGGCTATTTCCTAATGATTTTGGCAAAGTATTCCGCGCGATCTCAGATCTTGCGCATTTGGCCGCTTACTTTTGATCGCGAATGACCGCGCCAACGCCGTCCAAGCGAATCATCGTCGTTGGCTCTTTCACGGAAGCGGGATCAAAGGGTTTTCCTTGTTCCAACGCCTCGTGCTCTTTCATTTTGATCGTCTGCTCAAGGGTTAGGGGCATCTTCTTGACGATGCCCTCGGCCACCGCGTATTTGCCCTTGGCCGTGGTTGGAAACGTCATGACACCGTCGGTGACTTTGAATTTGATGGTTTCCGCCGGTTTGTCGCTCTCCATTTCAAACCAGCAGCCGCGCATTTGGCAGACGTCGGCGACTTTGCCTTCCACCCGCACGCGCTTGCCGGCGTATTCATCGGGATTCGCTAGGATTTTTGAGACTGGCACGACTTCGGCAACGGTGACGCCGGCCCCGTATTTTGTGCCAGCGACGGCCAATGCGGCTGCGCCGTTGGGCACGGCGTTGGGATCGAGCGGTGCGCAACAGCCTTCACCGCCTTTGCAAACAGCGCCTTCGGCCGTGCCTATTGCGGCGCCTTTGGCCGCGACCACTGCCGCCGGAGCGACCTGTTTGGCCGGCGCCGAATTGACTTCGGTGCAGGCATTGCCACAAACGATGAGAAATACACTAGAAACAATGCGGGTTTTCATGATGTTCCTTTTTCCGCCGCAGCGGCGCGGGGGCGACAGTGTACCACAGTGCGCTCGGCTTGTCTCCGCAAGACTTGTGCTACACTGCGCGGTCGCGGCCGACTTGGCGCGCGGAGCCCTCGCATGACCCGCACCTGCCTACAATGTGGCGAACAAACACCAGAAATTCACTGTCCAAAAGATGGCATGGCCACGATTGTTCAGGGCCTCAAACCGCCCGAAGGCAATCTGGCTAGCGGCACGGTATTCGCCAGTCGCTACCGCATCACCGGCATTTTGGGGCGCGGCGGCATGGGGGCGGTGTATTCGGCCCAACATACTGGAACTGCACAAAATGTTGCGATAAAGACCTTGCTGCTGGATGCGGTGACAGATCTTTCATCTGTACGGCGCTTTTTCAATGAGGCCAAGCTGACAGCGAGCTTGCAGCATCCCAATACAATTCGCGTTTTTGATTTTGGTCAGGCCGACGATGGCACCTATTTTTTGGCCATGGAAGCGCTCAAGGGCGAAACACTGGCTGAACATCAGTACCGTTTGCTGCAAAAAGGCGAGCGCATGCCGCAAGACGAGATCGTGAAAATCGCGATCGACATTCTGCGCTCGTTGGCTGAAGCCCACCGAATCGGCCTTGTTCACCGCGACCTCAAGCCGGCCAATATTTTTCTGCACGACATGGGCGGTGGCGCCGACGGCAGCGGTGAAATCGTGGTGAAAGTTCTGGATTTCGGCATCGCAAAAATGGCCGATACGCATTTGACTCGCACGGGAACCTCTTTGGGTACGCCTTCTTACATGTCGCCAGAACAGATCATGGGCAGCAATGTCGACGCGCGCGCCGACCTGTACGCCTTGGGCGTGATTCTTTTCGGCTGTATTTCTGGTGAGTTGCCGTTTCAAGCCGAATCGTCGTACGCCATGATGATGCAGCACATGAGCCAGCCGCCCCCCGATCTGCGCACGTTGGCCACCTGCAATGTCACCCATGAATTTGCAGCGGTTGTCGAACGAGCACTGGCAAAGAAACCCGAAGATCGTTTTGCAGATGCCGCGGCGATGCGGCAAGCCCTTGAGCAGTGTCATGCTGTGGCGGCGGCCCTGCCGCCAAAGATTGCGGCGACCAAGGCCTATGCGCCAAATGTGCCACCGCTTCAGGCCCCTCCGAGCGGGCCGGCCGATCTGATCGATTCGGACACCATCGCGGCGCCGAGCCTGTCACCCGTGCGACCAACGCTGCAACCGCTGCGCGATTCCACCGAATCCGGCAAAGACGCGATCGTGCCAGACAAGCCGAAGATGCCGGTGGCGATCTGGGTTTTTCTGGCGCTTCTGGTCACCGTCTTGGTCGGCGGCGGCGTCGTGGTTGCATGGTATTTCGGTTTGTTTGGCGCGGCGGAAGCAAAAAAGGCGGACGATTCGGTCGCTGTGGTGGCACCAATAGCAGTTGCTTTGGCACCACCGGTCGTTGTGGATGCGGGTGCCCTGCCCGACGTGCAAGCTCCTGCAGATATTGTGGTTGTTGCAAATATCGCCGCAAATCTGCTGGTAGACGCCGGCGCTGCGATGGATTTGACTGCGCCGGATGTGCCAGCAACGATGGACACACTCCCTCAAGAAATTCAGGAGTTATCGAGCGATGTTGCAGCAGCGCCAGCGATTGACATCGCGCCACAAGTTCAAGCTGTGCCGACCGATTCGCCGCCGTCAGCGCCCCATCCAGCCGCGCATCCGGTGATTCATCACGCACCAGATCACGTCGCGCCGCGCGGACGCGGTGCGGATCGCGGTCGCGGGCAAGTGCAGCCGCGCGGCCGCGAATCCGAACGCCGCGGCCCGGTCGAACGCGGACGTGGCCGGTAGCGCTTTCGTCTGCCGCGTCAATAGACGTTTAGTCCGAAGTGATACTGCGGCAAAAATCGCTGGTTATCCGGCATGCCGGGTTCCCACGTCTCGCCGTAGCGAAAAACAAACCCCAGCCGTGTGTTCAGCTCAAATTCGGCCATGCCGCCAAACCCTGCAAATGGCGAGGTGCGATCGACCTTGGGCAAGTCGCCGCCGCCCGAACTGATCACGTCAAAGCCAGCCGCGCCATAACCACCTAAATGCAAACGCCATAATCCGATGGGCATCCAGTGCGCTTCAACGCCCGTGCGGATGGAAAAGAAATCGCCGCCGTTGAAGAAGTTGCTGGAATGAATGACCTGTCCAGTCCACAGTATGCCATTGTATTGTGTGGGAAAATAGCCAATGTTGAGGTGGACCCCGCTGCCGCTGACGATCGTGTTTTTGTCGAGCTTGACGTCATAATTGCCGTAGCCGAATTGGTAGCTGCCACCCTCGCGGCTCAGCGGCCCGCGACCGCGGTGCCAGAGTCCGGCGCCTTCATTGCCGACCAAGACGCCATAGGTGCGCGGCCCTATCTGTTCTGCTGTTAATTCATCCAGATGCACGAGCTGAAACCCAGATTCCGTGCGCAAATGCACCGGATGGTGCGGGTGCACCGCCACGACGCCGTCGTAGCGCGCGCCCTCGCTGAACGCCAACACGATGCCAATAACTACCGCGGCTAACGCGGCGGCTACTAGCGCTTCACCGCCTTTGGAACCGCTCATGGAACTGTGGGAAACGCCCGAAGCCGCTGATCCTGCGCGGGAACTGCCGTCAACGACTGTACCTCCGCCGCGCGACGTCCTATCCGATCCGCCGATAACGGCTACGCGAGGTCCGTAGTACGGCGAACCCCAACCGTAATAATACGGCGGCATTGAATAGTAATACGTGCCCGGCGGAACCACAGGTGCCATGCCCGGCGCGCCGCCCTCGCGGCCAGCGGGCGCCCAAGCCGGCGCGGGAGGCGGGTCTTCAGCCGTAGAAAACTGTTGAAATGCCCTGACATGCCGCCCGCGCTCGGCTGGGGGCTGCGCGGCCAGGTGCAGCAATTCGTCGCGTGAAAGTTCGTAGCTGTTGGACAAACAGCCGCTGGCCAGCGTGATACAAAGAAAGAGGGCTAAATAGCGCATAAATTCTCCCTTCTCGCGTCAAGCAACTCGCCGTCGGAAACAAAATTACTCCTTGCGCGGGCCACAAGCAATGACTTTGCGGCGGGCTTTCTGTAATCTCGGCCGCACTGGAGCGAGCGCCGATGCCGACCGAACTTCTCGAACGCCGCCTGCATCCGCGCGACACACTGCCCAAAGACGCCAAAGTCTTTATCGTTTCTGACTCGCTGGGCGAAACGGCCGAGCTTGTAACGCGCGCGGCGCTGAGTCAATTCAGCGGCGCCAACGTTGAAATTCGCCGCTTTCCGATGGTCGCGAAAATCACTGAGTTGCTTGAAATTGTTGAGTTGGCTGCCCAGCAGCCGACCTTGATTGTGTACACCTTGATTCTGCCCGATTCGCAACAAGCGATGACTCAACTGGCTGAAGAAAAAGGCATTGTCGCGATCGACGTCATGGGACCGATGATGTCGGGTTTTGTTCAGGTGCTCGGACGGCCGCCGCGCCTGCAGCCGGGTTTGATTCACCAAATGGATGAAACTTACTTTCGCCGCATGGAATGTGTTGAATTTGCTGTTAAACACGATGACGCCAAGGATCCGCGCGGCTTCCTGCTGGCCGATATCGTGCTCGTGGGGGTCTCGCGCTGTTCAAAAACGCCTGTTTCCATGTATCTGGCCCATCGGCGCTTCAAGGTGGCCAATCTGCCGCTGGTGCCGGAACTAGCTGTGCCGCAAGAAGTATTTCAAGTCCCGCGCGGACGCGTCGTGGGCTTGCGCATTGATCCGCTCAAACTGGCGCAGATCCGCGTGGAGCGCGTGAGGACCATGGGGCTGATTCGCGATTCAAAGTACGCGAATTTGGAACAGATTTTAGTCGAACTGGACTGGGCTGAGCGCACTTTCAAGCGCCTTGGCTGTCCCGTTGTCGACGTGACGAACAAAGCCATTGAAGAAACGGCGGTTCGGGTGTTGGAACTGATTACCCCTTACGACCGCCCTACCCACGCTGAAATGTAGATGTCGACCGGCCAACCCACCGCGGAGAGTTAACAAATGAATACTTCAGATCAATTGACGAGCAAACTGTACGTCTACCCTTTTGAGCAAGGCAATGCGGGCCAGAAGGCGCTGCTCGGCGGCAAGGGTGCGAATTTGGCAGAGATGACCCGCATCGGCCTGCCGGTGCCGCCGGGTTTCACCATTAGTACAGACGCTTGCAACGCGTTCGTGGCACAGAACGCCATGCCGCCGGGTCTGAGCGAGCAGGTGGCGATTGCGCTGATTGAATTGGAGAACAAAGCAGGCAAGAAGCTGGGTGATGCGCAAAATCCCCTTCTAGTTTCAGTACGTTCAGGGGCTGCGGTGTCGATGCCGGGCATGATGGACACGGTGCTCAACCTCGGTCTGAACGATCAAACGGTTGTGGCGCACGCCAACAATACGCAAAATCCGAGGTTTGCTTGGGATTGCTATCGCCGCTTTATTCAAATGTTTAGCAACGTTGTGCTGGGTTTGGACATGCATCGCTTTGAACACGAATTGACGGCGGCCAAGGCGCGCTGCGGTGCGCAGTCGGATGCCGAGATTCCCGCGGAAGCGCTGCAGCAACTTGTCGCAAATTATCAGACCCTTGTGCAGCAACAAACTGGGCGGCCTTTTCCGCAGGATCCGCGCGAGCAGCTTACGGCTTCGATCGCGGCGGTGTTCGACAGTTGGCAAAATCCGCGGGCAGTTGTGTACCGCGCGGTCCACAAGATCGCGGATTCACTGGGCACGGCGGTCAACGTGCAGGCCATGGCTTTTGGCAACATGGGCGACGATTCGGGGACAGGCGTCATTTTTACGCGCAATCCAAACAGCGGCGTTAAGGAATTTTTTGGCGAGTATCTGCTCAACGCCCAAGGCGAAGATGTGGTCGCCGGCATCCGCACGCCGCACCCGATCAAGCAGCTGCAGGAGGAATTACCCGATGTTTACAGGCAGTTGTATGATACGTGCGAAAAGTTGGAGTTGCACTACGGCGACATGCTGGACATCGAATTCACCATTGAGCGCAAGCACTTGTACATGTTGCAGTGCCGCGTCGGCAAGCGCGGTGCCCATGCGGCATTTCGCATCGCCGTCGATTTGGTGCGCGAAGGCAAAATCGATAAGCGCCAGGCGCTTTTGCGCATCGCGCCGTCGCACATGGAGCAGATGATGCACAAGGGCTTGGATCCCAATGCAGTAGTCGACGTGATCGCCAAAGGTCAGCCAGCGTCGCCGGGTGCCGCTTCGGGCATTGTGGCACTAGATCCCAATGAAGCTGTGCGGTTACAGGCGGCGGGGCACAAGGTCATTCTGGTCCGGATCGAAACCGCGCCGGACGACATCCACGGCATGGTCGCCAGCGAGGCATTTGTAACCGCGCGCGGCGGCACAACTTGTCACGCCGCGATCGTGGCCCGCGGCATGGGCAAGCCCTGCGTCGTCGGCTGCGACGCTTTGCGCGTCGACGAGGCCAACGGCTGCTTTAGCGTGGGCGATCGGGTGATTCGCGCTGGCGAAACGATCAGCGTCGATGGCTTTGGCGGCAGGCTTTTATACGGCAACGTCCAACTTGCCGACGCCGCGATGACGCCGGAATATTTAGAGCTCATGACTTGGGCCGACGCGACGCGCACGTTGGGCGTGCGTGCCAACGCGGATTCACCGGCCGACGCACAAAAGGCCCGTGAATTTGGGGCCGAAGGCATCGGTTTGTGCCGCACCGAGCACATGTTTGGCCAGGGCGGGCACCATCCGGAGCGGATGGCCGTGGTGCAAAAGATGATTTTGGCTGAGACTTTTGACGCTCGCCAACGCGCGCTGGATGAACTGCTGCCGATGCAGAAGGAGGATTTCGTCGGGATCTTAAGGGCTATGTCGCCATTTCCTGTGACGATTCGCTTGCTCGACCCGCCTCTGCATGAATTTTTGCCGGGCGAGACCGAGCTGGCCGTCGAAGTGGCGATTCTGCAAACCAAAGGCCAGCCGTCGCCGGAAAAAGAACGCCTGCTGGCCAAGGTGCGTGCCCTGTCCGAAATCAACCCGATGCTTGGCTTTCGCGGCGTGCGGTTGGGCATCGTGTTCCCTGAAATTTACCAGATGCAGGTCAAGGCGATTTTCGCGGCCGCCCAGGAACTTCATCAGCAAGGCGTCATTGTCCATCCAGAAATCATGATTCCGCTGGTTGGACATGTCGCGGAACTGCAAAACATGCATGAACTGATCGCGCAAATTGCGCAACAAATGCAACCTTCCTTCGCCTATTTGGTCGGCACAATGATTGAAGTGCCGCGCGCGGCGCTGACGGCGGACGAAATCGCCGAACATGCGGCATTTTTCTCTTTTGGTACCAATGATTTGACCCAGACCACTTTCGGTTACAGCCGCGATGATGCCGAGGGGCGTTTTCTCGCCCAATACGTTCAGGACAAGCTGCTCCCCGAGAATCCGTTCGTCGCCCTGGATCAACGAGGTGTCGGCGAACTGGTTCAAATCGCTTGTGAACGGGGGCGGCGTGTGCGGCCGGACATCAAGCTCGGCATTTGCGGTGAGCACGGCGGTGAGCCGTCGAGTATCGATTTCTGCCACAGGATCGGTCTGAATTACGTTTCATGTTCACCCTTTCGCGTACCCGTCGCCCGCCTTGCGGCCGCCCAAGCGCGTCTGCGCGCCGATGGCATGAGCGCCAGCACGTCCGCAGTTTAGCGGTACTGGCGGCTGTCTCAATTTGATACATTCCAGGCGTGCTGTCGGGCATTTAAATAATTATGTCTCAATTTGAGACATTCTCGGACGCAAAACTCGGCCTTCAAACGCCAATGCGAACGACCAACGACAACTAGTTCCCTTATTCTCAGTTGCTTGTCGTCTTGTTGGCAGATTGGCACGGCCTTTGCTAGATTTGACGCGCGGAGCCGGCCTCACGGTTGCCTCCAGAGCGAGCTGAATCCCTATGACCTCTTTGAATTTCTTATCCCAAAATCCTCACAAATCGCGACGGCCTCGCCGTTAGCGTCAAATCGGTGACGTTGTTTGAATCTGCCGCGGATAGACCATCGTTAGGGAGTGGACTTTACGCAGTTTTCATTAACAGGCAGCCTTAGAACACGCCATTCCTTTCCTACCGACCACTCTCGTTCTAACGCCCACTGAAGCGGCCGCGACGCAAGTCCGGCCGCTTTGGTTTTTGGCGCAAGATCAGGCGTCTAGTCGGTGGAATCGTCGTCAGTCGGCCGGTCCAGCGCGCGCTTGGCGATGTCGTAGGCAAAGCCGCCGCGCATCAAGGCCGCCAGATCGCGTTGGCGTTTGTCCGCGCGCTCAGCTTGCGGCCGCAGTGCGCCAAGCCTGCGGCGTTTCACTAGCGCTCGGGCTGCGTTGAGGTCGACGATAGCGCGATCTGGCCCCAATTCAGCAAGCGCGTTGTTCACATCGGCGCTGCTCAGGCCCTTTTGCCGCAATTTCATGGCAATCAGGCGTTGAGACTGCCCGCGTTCACTCAGCGTCTGCGCGCGAAGTTCCGCATATCGCGCATCGTTCACGGCCAGAGCTTCCAGCAGATGGGCGACGATTTGGTCGGCAATAGTCTGTAACTGTTCGCGATCTGAAGCGTGATCATGCACCGAACGCTCGATATACCGCTGCAACATACGCCGCACATTCGATGACGGGCCGCCAAATTTCTGCACATAATCTTCGGCCAAGCGGCGCAGCTTGACGCTGTCGATTGCGGGCGGAATACGCTTGATTTTCCGCGAAGTTTGGTCGTACTCAACGTGGCGGTCGCGCTCAAAACCCATGGCCGACAGTCTGCCACACACCGTTTCAAAGGGAAAACATGCCCCCGCACTTGGATCAGCGCCGGCACGACTTGCTAGAAAAATTGGCACTTTTCGTGCCAACCGGCGAATTGGAGGCGCAGCACCGCGAACGGATGCAACTTCTGCTCACGGCCCTAGGCGATGTCTTTTCGCGACGACACTTTGAACCAGGCCACTTTACGGCGAGCACTTTTGTGCTTTCACCGGACCTGCGTTCGATTTTGCTGATTTTTCACGGAAAGCTGCACCGCTGGTTGCAGCCTGGCGGTCACGTGGACGCCGAAGATCCCGACATCGAAGCTGCTGCTCGCCGCGAAGTGCAAGAAGAAGTTGGGCTGCCCGATTTGCAGAATCTGCCGCAGTGGCCGAGCATTTTCGACGTCGACGTCCATGAAATTCCAGCGTTACGCGGCGAACCGGCGCACGCGCATTTTGACGTGCGCTTCGTCTTCGCGGCCCCGAGCATGGATTTTCTTGTGGGTTCTGACGCACACGCCGCGAAGTGGGTTGCGCTCGGGGACGTTGCCGGTCTCGAGTCCGATGCATCGGTGCTGCGGGCTGTCGCCAAATTGACGCGCGCCTTGCACCTCTAAATGTCGTTTTAATATCAATGAGATGTGTTCGCAAATGCGCGCCAATGTTGATTTTGCCGGTTGCAAAATCGCGCGCAATGCCGTACACCGCCGCGCGCGATCGCTTAATTTTGTGCCTTAATCGCGATGTGCATCTGTGAAATTGCAAGGATGTTAATATGTTAACCGTTTCTGAAGTCTCCAAAACTTATTCCGGCCGCAAGTTGTTCATCGACGTGACCACGGCGTTTGGGCCCGGCCAGCGCTTTGGCCTCACGGGGCCCAATGGCGCGGGTAAGTCGACATTCATGCGCATTCTCGCTGGTTTGCTGGAGCCCGATAGCGGCACGATCTCGCGGCCGCGAAAGACCGCGTTCCTGAAACAAGACCACAGCATGTTCAATGATTACACGGTTATGGATACCGTCATCATGGGCAATGACGCGTTGTACCAAGCACGGGTCGAGCAAGCCAAGATCTACGAGTCAGGCGATGAAAGTGACGCCGCCGGCATGCGACTAGCTGACCTCGAGGGCATCATTGCCGAAGAAAATGGCTATGTTGCGGAATCTGAGGCCGAAGAATTGCTGCAAGGCCTGGGGCTGCCGCCCGATCTGCACAGCGCACAAATGCAAGACTTGTCAGGTGGTTTCAAACTGCGGGTGCTTCTGGCGCAAGCGCTGTTTGGCAGCCCGGATTGTTTGCTGCTGGATGAACCGACCAATCACTTGGACTTGGATACCATTGAATGGCTTGAAGAATTTCTGCTCAACTACGAGGGCGTGCTCATTGTCATCTCTCACGATCGGCGTTTTTTGAACGATATCTGCACGCATATTGCCGACATCGACTACGAAGCCATCATCTCCTACCCCGGCAACTACGACGACATGGTTCGCACCAAGTCGGCTCTGCGCGACCGTCAGGCGCAGCAAAACGTGCAGCGTGAGAAGAAGATCAAGGATTTGCAGGAATTTATTGCCAAATTCTCGGCCGGCACCCGCGCGACGCAGGTACAAAGCCGCAAAAAGCAGGTCGAGAAACTTGCGCCTTCAGACGTGAAGCGATCCAACATCGCGCGGCCGTTTATTCGCTTTGACGTCGTGAAAGAAAGCGGCAAGCATGTTGTGGATGTATCCGATCTTTCACAAGATTTTGGCGAAGGCGCCCTGTACCGCCATTTTCATTCGCACGTCAACCGCGGTGATCGCATCGGGATTATCGGCAAAGACGGCGTGGGCAAGACCACGCTGATCAGGCTGCTTCTGGGCGAATTTACAGCGAATTCGGGCAAGATCGAATGGGGTCATGAAACGCACCCGGGCTACCTGCCGCAAGAGCACGATGGCACGATCGAAGCGGGCAAGACGATTGATCGTTGGCTGCACGATTTCAAGCCCCAAGCAGATCTGGAAGAAATTCGCGGACTACTGGGCCGAATGCTGTTTCGCGGTGACGAAGGCCAAAAGGCCACCGGCACGCTGTCAGGCGGCGAACGGGTGCGCATGTTGTTTTGCAAGCTTATGTTGCTCAAGCACAATGTATTGTTTCTCGATGAGCCCACCAATCACTTGGACTTGGAGAGTTGCAGCGCGCTGGCCGAGGGCTTGTCGGAGTACAAAGGCACGCTGTTCATGGCGACCCACGACCGCAATTTGCTCAGCGAATCGTGCACGCGAATTTGGCGGATTTTGGACAACGAAATTCTCGATTATCAGGGCACTTACGACGAATTTGTCGAGCGCTACGGTCACTAGTTTATAGAAATTCTTGTAGGATAAAGAAGTCATGCTGGTTCGGCTGCTCTTTTTCGTCGCGCTAACCTTTGGCCTCATTTGGCTGTGGCGGGTGCTTGTGCCGGGGCTGCGCAAGGTGGTGACGCGGCCATTGACCGGCAAGACCATTGAAAACCACAGCAATGGGCGGATGAAAAGCGAACGCCAGTTCAAAGACGGCATGATGCACGGCCCATGGATTTTGTGGGATGAAAACGGCAACAAACTGGCAGAAGGCGCCTACGATCGCGGCATTGTCCACGGCACAGAAATCGACTATGCGTCCAACGGCGTGAAAGCACGTGAAACGCCATGGGCCTACGGAAGACGCCACGGCACCGCAAAAGTCTACGACTCCACTGGCAAAATATTGAAATTGCTGACGTATATCCACAGCGAGACCGACAAGCCAACGCACGACGGGCCTGCGTCCGACGCAGAGCTAAAAACGCCGCCTCCGTAACGCATGACGCAATTGTCCATTATTGTTGGCCGTTTGGCGCCCAGTCCGACCGGATTGTTGCACATCGGCAATGCGCGGTCGTTGCTGCTGGCTTGGCTGTCGGCGCGGCGGCAAGGCGGGCGATTGCTGCTTCGCATCGAAGATCTGTTGCCAGACGAACATGCGCATCTTGACAATTTATTGAGCGATCTGAGGTGGCTGGGACTCGATTGGGACGGGCCGGAGGCCGATGATGCGTGGCGGGCCAGCGCGCCGCGCCGCGTTGGACCGCTGCCGTTCGGCGATTTCATGTGTCAAAGCGACCGCAGCGAACTTTACGCAGAAGTTCTCCGAGGTCTGGTCGACCTAAATCTGGCCTATCCCTGCATATGTACCCGTAAAGATATAGATATTGCGGCGAGCGCTCCGCACCTGGAAGATCAGGTAGTTCCCTACCCCGGCACCTGTCGCGAGCGGTTTCAGAATGATCGTGCCGCATTGGCGTTTGAACTCGCCCGTGCACGGGAGCTCGGGCGCGCGCCCTTGGGCGTAGCGTGGCGCCTGCGCGTCCCAGCCACCGCGATCGCTTTCACTGACGCGCTGTGTGGCCTGCAGACTGTCGATTTGGCCACACATTGCGGCGATATCGTGCTGCGACGCAAAGACGGCGGCTTCGCGTATATGTTCGCCGTGGTGATCGACGACCTAGCCATGGGTGTCAATCAGATCGTGCGCGGCGCTGACCTTCTGGAAGTGACCGCTCAACAAATCGCAGTGTATCAGGCCGTTGCGCAACTTCCTGCCCCAAACTGGCTTGCCACCCGCGCCCGCGACCTGCCGTTGCCGGATTATTTTCACGTGGCACTGGTTGTGGACGACGATGGTCGCCGGTTGGCAAAGCGCAACAAAGCTTTGCATTTACAGCATTTGCGGGCAAATCATGTCCCGCACGAACGCGTAATGGCTTGGCTGGGACAAAGTGTCGGCTTGCCAAACTGCAGCGATCTGTCTGAAATGGTTGAGCGATTCGATTGGTCGGCGGTGCCCAAAACCAACGTCCGGTTTGGCCGTGAAGAGTTGGCTGCCCTGCTAATTTGAACAACCCAAACAAGCAAAACTGAAAACAAAACGAAAAAAACCTAGCATCTCTGCTAGGTTTTTTGAGTGCGCACAATAGGATTTGAACCTATGACTCCCACCGTGTGAAGGTGATACTCTACCGCTGAGTTATGCGCGCATCGTGCTGAGGTAGAACTCTGACGGCGCGCAAGATGCCGCATTGACCGGCCTTTGTCAAGCTTCGGCGTTGCTGTTTTCGACGCCGCTATTTGCGCATCCGGCTAAGGAATTTCGTGCGCCACGAACTGAACGACGCCCTCCAACTGCTCGCGATAACAGCGTTGATCCTGTTTCTCGTGCAGGCTCTCGCGCGCGCGACGACCGCTGCACTGGTTGGGCGCTTTGGCTGGGGCGCGGTGCCGTGGACTACGGGCTGGCTCGGCGTACCGGTTCATGAATTCGCGCACTTGCTGGCCTGCTGGCTGACCCTGCGGCGGGTGCGACAGGTGCGATTGTTCGCGCCTGACAAAGCAAGCGGCGTCATGGGCAGCGTGACATTTGAGCCAGGAACGGGGCCGGTTGCGTGGTTGGCCGCGCTTTTGATCGGTTTTGCGCCGCTGCTTTTGGGCACCGCGCTGCTCTGGCTATTGGGCCATCTCGCGGCGCCGATCGCCAGTCCATGGCCATGGATCGCCGAGATTTCCCTGCCTATTGAAGCACTTATAGCGCCCGCTCAACACACAATGCGTGTGGTCCAGGCCTGCGCCACAGCGACTCTTTCGCTGTGGCATCAGGGCACGTCCTCGAAAATTGCTGCCGTTTCTGCATGGTATTTCGCCTGTTGTGTCGCCGCCCACGTCACGCCGTCGCGGGCCGATCTGCGCGGCACTTGGCGCGGTGGAACGCTTCTGGTCATCGCAACCGTCGGCGCCATTTTTGCCTTGGAATACTTTAAAATCGCAGCGCAATTGCCACTTGCGCGCTTGTTGACGCTTGGCTGTCAAACCGCGCTACCCGCGCTGCTGTTGGCGCTGCTGCTTTTGGCGGTGATAAGGACTTTGATCATTCCGTTTGGCCTGTTGCCTGGGTTCCATCCAAAGAGTCGCGCGTAAGACATCTCTATTTTTTTGTCGCGCGCGATTCCAAAACTGCTCGGGCATTGTCCTGCAACCCCGCTAAGCCGCGGCGTTTCACGGCACTTTGGGCGAACTGCATCGCGAATTGCGCTTGATCCATGGTCAAGATATCGCTCAGTTTAGGCGCAAAATTGCCGGCCCGCGGGGAAAATTGCGGCTCAACTGTGGGTGAGGAAAAGCGATTCCACGGGCACACGTCTTGGCAAATGTCACAACCGAACAGCATGTCACCGACCAAATGTCGTTCAGCGTCGGGAATTTCAGATGTATTTTCAATGGTTGTATGCGAGATGCACAGCCGCGCATCGACAACAAACGGCTCCACAATGGCTTGGGTCGGGCAAGCGTCCAAACACGCCGTACAACTGCCGCAGTGGTCCAAAATGGGTTCATCGACGTCAAGAGCTATACTTGTGACAATACAAGCCAAAAAGAAAAAGGAACCGTTCTGTGGGTGAATGAGCAAACTGTGTTTGCCGCGCCAGCCCAAGCCCGCTTTTTCCGCCCACGTCCGCTCCAAAATGGGGCCATAATCGACGTACCAGCGAAAATCCTTCACCGCCTTAAACGGCCCAGCAATCGCAAGATCACCCCGAAATTGCTCGCCTAATTCGACGCGAAACTCATCGCGCACGGCGTCCGTAAGCGCCTTCAGTTTGCGCTCCAAGATGACATGATAATCTGCGCCCCACGCATAGCGTGAAATCCACGCGCGATCTTCTCCTTGCAAATCAAGGTGCTGGGTATGCGGCTGCTGCGTGTTGTAATCCAGCGCAAGCGCGATCACCGACTGCGCGCCTGGGACCAATTGCTGTGGATCACAACGCTTTTCAACATCTTGGGCCAACCAACCCATCGCGCCATGCATGCCCGCCTGCAGCCAAGCCTGCATGTGGGCGAGGTCGTGCGGAAGCGCCTGCGCTCGCGCGACACCCAGGCGAGAAAACCCCAATGTTTGAGCCAATTGCTTGATGCGCTGCGTCCGCCGCTTCTGCGTTTGTTCTGGCGTTTCGCCGTACGTCGGCAGCGCTTGCTGTTTGGCCAGGCGCCGCCGCAACGACTTGCTGCGCACCATGACGATGTCCAGTTCGAGATCGTCGGGCGGCAAATCATCAGTCATTCAATTGCTTTGCCGTGACTAGCCTTCAAAAGCCGCATCGGTGATGTCCATGCCGCGATCGATGATGGCAAAGCCGTCGAGGAGTTGCTGTTCGGTGATGCAAAGGGGCGGATTGCAAGTGAAACTTCCCCAACGGACGAACGTAAACAGGCCTTCTTTTTTGAAGAACGCGGCCAACTGGTTCATCGCCGGATGGCTGCCGTTGTAGGGGGCCAAGGCCTCATTTTTGCTGTTCTTGCGCACGTCGATCATGCCGAACAGGCCGATGCACCGCCCTTCGCTAAACGATGGATGCTTGGCTTGCAGACGATCCATCTCACGACGCATAACCTGCTGCATCTTTGCGGCATTGTCGATCATGCCTTCATCGATCATCACGCGAATCACGGCTTCGGCCGTCGCCAGACCGACGGGGTGGGAGTTGTACGTTAGCCCGCCCCAGAACACATTTTTTTGAAAGTGTTCGTGGATTGCTTTGGTCATACCCATGGCGCCCAGCGGAAAGTAGCTGGACGTCAGGCCTTTAGCCATCGTCACCAGATCGGGAACGATGTCGAAATGCTCATAGGCCATCACTTTGCCCGTGCGCCCCATGCCAGCCATGACTTCGTCGCAAATCAGCAGAATTCCGTATTTATCCAAAAGCTTGCGAAGTGCGGGGAAATAGCCTTCGGGCGGAATCAGCACGCCGTTGGTGCCCGTGACGGTTTCGCAAATCATCGCCGCGATCAGATTCGGCCCCTCGTACTGGATGGTCTCTTCTAAATATTTCATGTTGTTCGCGACGATTTCCTCGTCCGTTTCACCCCACCTGAACGTCAGCGGCACCGGGTCCATGACGCGAATAACGCCAGGCGCGCCCGGCTCGCTGGCCCAACGACGCGGATCGCCGGTGAGCTGCATCGTGAGGTTGGTCCCGCCGTGGTAGCTGCGGTAACGGCTCAGAATTTTGAAGCGACCGGTGTACAGCCGCGCCGCTTTGATCGCATTTTCATTGGCCTCCGCGCCACCCAGCGTAAAGAAGAACGAATGCATTCCCGGAACGATTTCGGACAGCAATTTGCCAAGCCGCGCGCGCACTTGTGTTGCGGTCTGCGGATAAACGAAGATCAACTCGTCGAGTTGCTTCTTCATCGCCGCGATAACCTTGGGATGCTGATGGCCGATGAGCACGCTCATCAGTTGGGCATTGAAATCGAGAATTTTTTGGCCTTCCGGCGTATAAATATAACAGCCACCCGCACTTGCGATCGGCAATGGCGTCACACCGTCGCCCGAAGTCCAGGTGTAAAGCGTGTGTTCCTTGCACAAATCGACCATTTGCTGGGTCGGATACGGCGTGTAGTCGATGTTTGGCAGCGTCGGATCGTTTGTCATCTGTTACCTGCGGTTATGTAGTTCAAGCGCTTGTTGCCGTTGCGGATGTTCCGCCGACGTTCCGTCGTAAGGGCAGTGTCGGCAACCCTGACCGCAGCAAGTGCCGCGATGCAAATGTGCGTATGCCGTCAGCACAAAAAGCCCCGATTGCGGGTCGATATAGCCATTTTGCCGCAAATCGCAAGCCCGCCGGTGCAGTTGGCGGATTTGTTCTTCTATGTCAGACGGTTGTGAGCTCAATGTTCGGACTTACGTGCGCCGCAGGTAGCGCCCCGCGCCGCGCTCGACGCGCAAATCGCCGTCGATGTACTGCAGGCGACCATTGACAATGGTATGCGTAACGCGGCCTTTTTGCTCAAAGCCTTCAAAAATATTGCGATCGACATTGTGGCGATGGGTTTTGGCAGAGATCGTGTAGCTGCCCGTCGGATCGTAAACGACAATATCGGCGTCAGCGCCGACGGCCAAGCTGCCCTTGCGCGGGTGAAGGCCAAATATTTTAGCAGGTTGTGTACAGCAAACGTCGACGAATTGTTGCAGAGAAATCTTGCCCGCCGCCACGCCGTACGTGTACATGAGCGACATGCGGTTCTCAATACCTGCGGCACCATTGGGAATTTTGGTGAAATTGTCGATGCCCATGACCTTTTGATCGGCTTGACGAAATGGACAATGGTCAGTTGCTACATGATGGATCATACCTGAACGCATTGCATTCCAAAGGTATTCCTGATGCCCCAGCGGCCGAATCGGTGGACTCATGACGTAGGCGGCACCTTCAAAATTCGGCTTTTCATAAACGCTGTCGTCGAGCAGCAGATATTGCGGACAAGTTTCGACAAAAACCCGCTGTCCTTCCGCCGACGCGCGATACACAGCGTCCATCGATTCCTTGCACGTCAGGTGAACGATATAGAGCGCTTGCGCATCAGCCGGCGTCGAGTCGTGGCCGTTGCGCGCTGCCCCAGCCGCACGCGCGAGCTGAATAACGCGATTTGTCGCTTCACCTTCTAGATACGATGGTCTTGATTGTGCGTGGTATTTGGGGGCGGTCTTGCCTTGCGCAACCAGACGCTGCTGCAAAGCCACGACGGCGTCACCGTGCTCGCAATGCGAAGTCACCAACGCGCCCAATTCATGTGCGGCGTCCAAAACGCCGATCAACTCGACATCGTCCACGCCGATGGCACCGCGATAAGCCATGAAAATTTTGAACGATTGGATACCGTCTTCGCGGTAGACGTGGGCCATTTCGCGCTTGACCTGATCGCCAAACCACGTCACGGCCATGTGAAAGGCGTAATCTGAAACCGCCTTTTTGGCATTATTCATCCAGAAATCGCGGGCTTCCAGTAGGCTCTGGTTGCGACTCGGAATGATAAAATCGATGATCGTTGTGGTGCCGCCAACGACGCCCGCAGCAGTGCCGGTGTAGAAATCGTCAGCGCTCACAGTGCCCATAAACGGCAGTTCCATGTGCGTGTGCGCATCGATGCCGCCAGGAAACAGGTATTGCCCCGACGCATCGACAACTGTTGCGCCGTTGCTCGGGGCCAAACCTTGGCCGATGGCGCGGATAATCCCATTTTCACAGAAGATATCGCCGACGAACTGATCCGTCGATGTGACAATAGTGCCATTTTTGAGCAAAATGCCTGCCATGTCTCACCTCAAGTTCCGAATGTTGCGAGCTTGTCTTCGCGGTAACGCAGCGATGACGCGATTAGCGGTGCAATTCCGCGTACGCATCGGGCCTGCGATCGCGGTAAAACTGCCAAGTCTGCCGCACTTCATCGATCATGTTTAGATCGAGATCGGCGACGATCAATTCATCGTTGTCCTCACTGCCTTCAGCGATGAACTGCCCGCGCGGGTTGACAAAATAGCTTGTGCCGTAAAATTTTCCAATGTTCCACGGCGCTTCAACACCTACGCGGTTGATGGCGCCGACGTAGTATCCATTGGCGACGGCATGTGCTGGCTGTTCAACTTTCCACAAGTATTGGCTCAAACCGGCGACAGTTGCGCTCGGGTTGAACACGACTTCGGCGCCGTTGAGGCCCAAGCAGCGTGCGCCTTCTGGAAAATGGCGATCGTAGCAAATGTAAACGCCGATCGTGGCGTAGCGCGTTTTGAACACGGGGTAACCGCCGTCGCCGGGTTTGAAGAAGAATTTCTCCCAAAAACCGGAAGTTTGCGGAATGTGCTGCTTGCGATATTTGCCCAAATACGTGCCATCAGCGTCGATGACTGCGGCCGAATTGTAGTAGACACCGCGCATGGCTTCTTCATACAGCGGCACAACAATAACCATTTCATACTTTTTGGCGTATTCCTGCATGATCGCGGTCGTTGGTCCCGGGATCGGTTCGGCCGCCGCATACCAGCGTTTGTCCTGGCCGGGGCAAAAATAGGGGCCGTTAAAAATCTCTTGCAAACACAGGATTTGAACCCCGCGCTTGCCGGCGTCTTCAATAAACGGGATGTGTTTTTCGAGCATGGCTTGCTGAATTGTCGCGACCGGCACCGATTCGTCGTTGATGGGATTGCTGCACTGAATTAGGCCGCAACGGACAGTATTGCTCATAAAATCCTCGATTTAGCGCACGTGGCGCTGGCGCAAAGGGGGCCAAGCGGGCGCTTGGGCAGCGCGGAAGTTTGCACAATCCGCTTAGGCTGTCCAGCGCGCCGGTTGCTCGCACTGCAAGTGCCCAAAATGACGTTTGATAATAGAGTGCCGCATGGGGCTTGCCAACAAATGCGGCTGTGTTACGTTCGCGGAATTGTGTTGACGAAGGGCTGTCGACACGCAAGCTTTTGGGGTATCCAAATTTTGCGCAACATTGAATTTTTTGACAAGGGGGAGTCCACACATGTCCAGCAATTTGCACATTGATGTCAAAGGCTTGAAATTTGAAAATCCCTTCGTGATCGGCAGTGGCCCTCCGGGAACCAACGCGCGCTCGATCGCGCGCTGCTTTGACGCCGGCTGGGGCGGCGTGGTCGCCAAGACCTGCGCGTTGAGCGACACAGAAGTCATAAATGTTACACCGCGTTACGGCAAACTGCGCGCTTCCAAAAGTCAGGAAGTCATCGGTTTTCAAAACATTGAATTGATAAGCGACCGCCCTTTCGAAGATTGGGAAGCCGACTTTCGCGAACTCAAGGCGTCGTATCCAAATAAGATTTTGATCGCGTCGCTGATGGAAAGTTTTAGTGAGAGTCGCTGGCAAGAACTCACGCGTCGCTGCGTAGCCGCGGGTGTCGATGCGTTTGAATTGAATTTTTCCTGTCCGCACGGTCACCCAGAAACGGGCATGGGCGCGGCGATGGGGCAAAATCCCATGATGGTTGAAGCTGTTACCGGTTGGGTCAAACAAGCCGCCGGTGGCAAGCCGGTTTGGGCAAAATTGACGCCCAACATCACAGATATCCGCATTCCGGCGCGCGCGGCGTTCGCGGGTGGTGCCGACGGCGTGTCCGCGATCAACACGATTCTCAGCATTGTCGGCATCGATCTGGCTACCTTGCGACCTCTGCCGACCGTGGAAGGTCATTCGGTTCCCGGCGGTTACTCGGCGCAGGCGGTCAAGCCGATCGGCTTGCGCATGGTGCAGGAGATCGCGCTGGATCGTCCGGGCTGCACCATTTCAGGCATCGGCGGCGTGTGGAAATCGGCCGACGCTATCGAATTCATGCTGTTGGGCGCCAGTACAGTCCAAGTGTGCACGGGAGCGATGCTGTTAGGCTATGAAATGGTGCATGAACTGATTGAAGGCATGGAAAAATTCCTTGTGGATCACAAGGCTGCCAACCTGCGTTCGATGGTCGGCCAGAGTCTGCAATATTTCACGACCCATCATCACCTGGTTGAATTGCAAGCGGAACAGCGCAAAGCCAAGTCGTCGCGCAACCGCGATCTCAACTGGGGTCAAACGCGCTTGCAAGATGAGACCGCGGCGATCACGTCCAACGAAGGTTAGTTCAATTCATGTACGAAAATGCCCGCGCTCGTTTTGTTCAAACCCTTGCAGAAATCGACCAAGCCGGATTAACCAAGCCAGAACGCGTGCTTTCGACGGCGCAGGGATCTGCGATCACCGTCGGTTCCGGCGCGGAAGTCTTGAACTTTTGCGCCAACAATTACCTTGGCTTGGCCAATGATCCGCGTGTCGTCGCCGCCGCACACGCCGGTCTGGATCGTTGGGGCTACGGCCTGTCGTCGGTGCGGTTCATTTGCGGCACGCAAGAGGTGCATAAGCAACTGGAATTGGCGATTTCGCAGTTTTTCGGCAGCGAAGCCACAATTTTGTACGGTTCGTGCTTTGACGCCAACGGCGGGTTGTTTGAGACAATAACCGACGAAAATGACGCGATTATTTCCGATTCACTCAACCACGCTTCGATTATCGACGGCGTGCGTTTGAGCAAGGCGCAGCGTTTTCGCTACACCCACGGCGACCTAAGTGAACTTGAGCAGCATTTGCAGGCGTCGCAGCATCTGCGGTCGCGCTTGATCGCGACCGATGGCGTGTTCTCCATGGACGGTGACATCGCGCAATTGCAAGAAATTTGCGACCTGGCCGACAAATACGACGCCATGGTGATGGTCGATGAAAGCCACGCCACCGGCTTTTTTGGCGCAACGGGCCGCGGTGTGCCGGAACATTGCGGCGTGCTTTCTCGAATTGACATCATTACTTCGACGATGGGCAAAGCGTTGGGGGGCGCTAGCGGTGGCTTCACCACCGGCAAGAAGGAAATCATAGCGCTTTTGCGCCAACGTTCGCGACCGTATTTGTTTAGCAACACGCTGGCACCGGTGATTGCGGCCACGACGATCAAATGTTTGGCCTTGATCGACCAAAGTGACGACCTGCGCGCACAATTGCGCTTAAACACGATACAATTTCGTGAGGGCATGACCGCTGCCGGTTTTCAAATTCGGCCAGGCATCCACCCAATCGTGCCGGTGATGTTGGGCGACGCCAAATTGGCGCAAGATATGGCGAGGTTGTTGCTCGATGAGGGCATTTATGTCATCGGCTTTTTCTTTCCGGTGGTGCCGCGCGGCCAAGCACGTATTCGCGTTCAGCTTTCGGCTGCGCATACGTCAGCGCAGGTGCAACGCGCGATCGACGCCTTTGTGCGCGTGGGCCAAAAGCTTGGCCTAATCGCCGCCGCATAGTCTACTGCGCGCGCCCAAACGTGGCATTTTGGCCTTTTGACCGCCTTGGAGCTGTATGTCCTCTGAAATTTCACATCAAATCGTCGCCGGATCGGCGCCGCCAGCCACGATGAACGCCATTGTGGTGCCGGAATTTGGCATTTGGCAATACCGCAACGATGTCGCGGTCCCGGAGCCCAAAAGCCATGAAATTCGCATCGCTGTTGCGGCTTGCGGCATCTGCGGCACCGACGTCCACATCGCAAAAGGCGATCAAAGTTTGCGCAAACTTCTGGAACCGCCATTTGTCCAAGGCCATGAATTTTGCGGCCACATCGACAAATTAGGCAGCGATGTCACGGGTATGGCGGTCGGCCAACTTGTCTCGGCCGAAATGCATGAGGTTTGCGGCCTCTGTCCGGCGTGCCTAGGCGGCAAAAAACACGCCTGCGCCAAGACGCGCTACCGCGGTTTGAATGAAGACGGCTCATTTGCCGACTACGTCTGCGTCAGCGCCAGCAATGTCGTCACCCTGCCCGCCGGTATCCCGATAAAAATAGCCGCATTTCTCGATCCATTGGGCAATGCCGTTCACACCGCCTGCAAAGTGCCTTGCGTTGGAAAAAAAGTGCTGGTCGCGGGATACGGCGCGATCGGCGCGATGGTTGTGGAAATTGTGGCATTTTTGGGCGCGACTGAAATTCACGTGATGGACGTCAAAGCCAACGCGTTGGGTCGCGCCCAAGCTCGCGCCAAGCTCGGCGGTTTTGGCGAACGCCTGTTCATTCACCACGTTGAGAGCGACCAACGCGTTGCCCTGTGCGAAGAAATCTTGCGCAAGAGCGGCGGCGGCGTCGATATCTCAATGGAAATCAGCGGGCATCCGGATGCCATCAACGACAGCATCCGCTGCACCCGCGCCGGTGGCGATGTGGTTTTATTGGGGTTGCCCACCGGATCCTCGGTAACTCTGCATGACTTTGGCCAAAATATCATTTTCCGCGGCCTCACTTTGCACGGCGTGGTCGGCCGCGAAATGATGGGCACTTGGGACACCATGCTCGATCTGCTCAAGCGCGGGTTGTCGACCGATTTCTTGGTCACCAGCGAATTGGCATTGAGCGAATTGGGCTTAGGTTACGAGCGGATAGCAACCGGTCACGAGCAGAAGGTCGTGTTGTATCCCAGTTGGGACCGCGGCGGCAGACCGTCGTAATCGATAAGCTCAGTCTGGGCTGCTACAGCGTGCGGGCGCAGCGAAAACCAGTAAATTCATTGCGATTTAACGGCCCCATCGCGTTGCGGAAAGCGGCGCGCGATTCGGTCGACGGAAATTTGTAATCGCCGCCGCGGAAAACGCGATTTTCGCCGGTTGCGGGGCCCTGAGGGTCCGTCGCCGCTGTTGCCGCAAAATCGGCTTTCCAATCATAGACCCACTCGCGGGCGTTGCCGAGCATATCGTAAAGACCCCAAGCGTTTGGCTTTTTACCTTTGGCCGCATGGGGCACCAGCCCCGCGTTCAAATCATACCAAGCAATTTCATCCACTTCACCATAACGCACAGCGGGATCACCGGCACGGGCTGCGTACTCCCACTCGGCTTCCGTCGGCAGGCGATAGCCGCGGCAGTTGGGGCCGCCGTAGGCAAAATCTTTGCCGGTTCCCGTATAGCAAGCGCCATATTTCGCTTTGCGTGACAAGATGTTGCAATACTCGGCGGCATGAAACCAAGTGACTTCGAGGACCGGGCAATCGCCGCATTCAGTCGGTTGCTTCTCCGGAATCACGCCTGCGGCCTTATACGCAGCAACGGTGACTTCCGTCGCTCGAATTTCAAATGCCCTTGTGATCGTTACAGAATGTGGGGTTGAGTCGTTGTAACCGCCTTCTTCCGCCGGCTCTCCTGGCAGCGAAGGCGCGGATTTCTCGCCCATCACAAAAGTTCCCGCCGGTACGGCGACGAACCCGTCCGTGACAGTTCCGCCCGCCGCCATTGCGATCTGCACGGCTTGGGCCTGTGCGGCTTGGGCAATTTCCGGAGGCGCTACCTGGACTTTGGCGGCGACCGGGACTGCCGCGACTGGCGGTGCAGCCGGGACCGGTGGATCCTTGCACGCCGCCAACACCAACAACGCGATTACCCCCAACTTCCCCATCTCTTTCTCCCCCAAAACAAAATAGCGCCACTCAGGGCCCACAAGATTGAACTGGCGCCATCGCCAAAGTTTGCGGATTGACAGCCATTACTCGCAACTGGCGCCGCAGCCGGGACTGCGGCGACCGCATCGAGCGGCGCGATCGCTGAATCCAGAATCGTCGCAGAATCATAGGATATTTCAGCAGCTCGTGCGTCAACCGCGACCTGATCGTCCATGCCACCGTCCCAAATGGGTTCAGCCTGGGCCGTGTCGTTCCCCGTTTCACCTTCGGCAGAACTCGCAATTTCAGATGGTTGCAGGCAAGTCGTCCAATCGTCGCCGTACGCCTCGCCGCCAAGCGCAAGGACCATGGCAGCCGATCCAAAGCCCATCATCGGCACGGCGCCATCAAACTGGCCGGCATTTTCCCCTTGCAGCGCGATAAGTTCTGGAACGATCCCGCCTCCCGACTTGGCGATATCGGTTGCGCGTTGCAACAACTTCGCGGCGGGATCGCTCCATTGCTTGTCACTTAATCCCATACGCTGCAACATCCTCGCGATGCGCAAGTCAATGAAAAGCCATTCTTTGCTGTCGTATTCGCCGCCGTCGTCGTTGCGAATAAAGCCGCCACCGTCGCTGGCCTTTAACTTTTTTTGCCAAGCTTGCCAGGTCGCGGCAGCGACTGAACTGCTTGGATCTAGGATAGAATCGGTGAACGCTTCGACGGCGGCTGCGTCGATCGCGGCGCTGGGCGCTTCTTCGGCATTGCCGCGCAAGATGCCGTCGATCACCAACTTCGCCGCAATCGCGCCGCGCAACTGTTGGGCAACCTTGCGGTATTTCGCGGCATTGCCGCCCTCGCCCACAAGCGTAGCCAGCTTGGCCGCGCTGCACAGACCGCGCACGGCCATCAGGCTAGTGTAGGCAAAATGTTTTTGCTTGCCGCCCCAATGGACTTCCCAAATGCTGGAATCGGCGTGAATTAGGCCGGTTGCGTCGATCAGGCCCACAAGCGGATTGACCACGTTGTCGCGCAGGACCGGCCAATTTTGGGCCAACAATTCCAAATCTCCGCTCGCTTGAACTGTCCGCCACGCTTGCCACAGCGTCAGGCCAAAGCCGTCGAATTCGATATTCGGTCCATCGCTGTTGCTGTCAGTTTCCTCCAGACCTCCGCCAAAATACCGAGTAATCGTCGGCAAATATGCTGCGCCAACCACGTCGGCAAACGCGCCCGTTTGACCGTTAAGGACAAACTTCAGGGCCAATATCGCTTCCTGAACGTGACCGCTCGCCGCCAGCGCCACCGCGGCATACGCCTGATCGCGCGCCCACGTGATGTTCCACATCCCGGGTGGCAAACTCGCGACAATCTGACCGTTGGGTGAATGGCCTTGATTTGGCGGATCAATGTTGAATTCAAGCACTTGGCCCATGCGCAAAAGCGCCAGCGACTGACGCAACATTTTGGCGTTTTCGGTTGAGATTTCAGACGGCTGCGTTGCCGCGGCGTGCCACTGCGCCCAGGCGGCCGACTCGTCGCTCAGCAATTTCAGTGGCGCGCGGTTGTTCAGCCACGCGTCGGCGATCGCGCTCATTTCAGCGAAAGGCATTTGATCTTCGTATAAAGTCAGCACGCCCAACATCTGGCTGCCTTCGGCGGCGAGTTCGAGTTTTGACCACAGCAGCCCGGCGACGCGGTCGTCGGCCTGCTTGCTCAATTTGGCCGAGCCAAAAGGAGAGACGTCCTGAAATTTGGCATACGGATTATCGACTTCTAGCGATGTGGGCGTCAGCGCGTTCGTCGCAGTGCTGTCCGAAGCAAGCCCGTCGATGGCGCGATAGAGCAAACGATGCGGAGAATTTTGGGCCTTTTCTGTCAGCGTGCGGATAGAAACGGCTTCGATCTGTTCCTGGGTCGCAGTCGCTTCGGGCGAACCGGTGCCCGTGTGAAAATTCAACAGCGCGGCGACATCGATTTCCACGGGCGTCGGCGCCAGATTGCGCACTTCAGCCAAAAGCACCGCGGCCCGCTGAGCAAGTCCTTGCGGGGCGAAATACCACACCGTTATATGTACTTGGTCGTAAACGCGCACGTCGCGCACGATGCCGGTCTGGTCGATGTAGCCAAAAACAGTAAAGTCGGCAACACACGGCTTTTTTTTGTCGATGCACGCAAAAGGCTGCGGATGCGGCAGCGATTTCATCCACTTGCCCGGCAACCCTTTGATGCGCAGACCAAAATAGGCGTCAAACAGAACGTCCGCCGTCACCTGATCGGGAGCAAATTGCTTGTAGAGATGCAGCCAAAAGTCCTTGAGTCGCCCAGTTGACTCATCGACCACCAGCGCCACATGGCCGTTCGTGGTGGCACGCACGCCGTAAGCCTGCACATTCGGCAGCGCCGATACCGCTGAAGTTGCGCCAATCCACAGCGCCGAGGCAAGCAGGTATTGGACAAATTTCCGCATCGTCACAGCACCTGCTGCACGCCGGCGTCAAGACGTTCGAGCAGCACCCGCGCGCTGGCAGCTGCGTTGCGCGCCTCGCGGGCCCTTCCGCGCGAAAGCAGCATTGCAACAACGCGTTGTAGCGACTTGAGTGCGCTGAGCATCGCAGTGCGGTCCGTCATGATGCTGCTGGCATTGCGGTCGCGAAACGGCAACATGAAGCGCACCGCCACTTGGTCTTGCTGGGCTAGTTCGGCAAATTCTTCAATTTCATGCAGATTCTGCTTCAAAATCACCATGCTGTAGGTGACCTCGCCTGGCATTCCGCCGCGCCTGCGCCGATGAAAATCGGCAAGAGTTGCCCGAATGCGCTCAAAAGTCAGGCCGCGGTTGACCAGCAAATAGGTGGCGTCGGTGGCGGCATTGAGGCTGAACGTCACATTGCCAAATGGCACATGTTCTAGTCGATCCAGTAACTTGGGTACTAGATAGGAGCCATTGGTGATCAGATTGACGCGCAACTGCGGCAGTTCCCGCGCGTCCATTTGGGTTAGGAATTCTCGAAAATTGGGCGAGGCCAACGGCTCGCCGCCGTTGACTTCCAAGACCTGGGCAGTCTTGAGCATGGGCAGCAAATCCGCATAAAATTGGGGTGTAAGCTGATCGGTCAGCTTGCCTTCTTCACCGCACGGACACATCAAACAATCGTAATTGCAAAACGAAGTCACTGTCAGCCCGATCGTCAACGGACCGCCGCGCATCTCTTCGGTGCCGGATAACAGGTCGTCGATCGTGAGCAATTGGGCTTCTATCGCCTCCAAAGGGCCGCCGCGCAGCCGCACTTCCGCGGGCGTTTCCGTGCGCCCGGTCAAGACCGGACAGGTCGAACGGCAGCTGGCCGCGAGGTTTTGTGTTGCCATGGCGCGACGGAAGGACCGCATCGCCTCGCCGCGCCACAGAGTTTGTGGCAAAAACGGCACAGCTGGGTGACTTTGCGTTTGATATTCAGCACAACACGGGCCGATCAACTGCCCTTGGCTGAATTCCAGCCGCGTCCACGGCAGCGAGCACGGCCACGACGGCAGCTGTTCCTTGGGCACCAAGTCGGCCAAGCGCAACGACAAATCCGGCCGATTCAACAATTTTTGGGTGGCTAGCTCACGCCACTGGGTCGCGTCGGGCGAAACGCCGGAAATAAGATACCTAATTTCAGTCGCTTGTGGCACGACCTGTGCGCCGTCAACAACCTGAGTCTGCGTTGCCTGATCGCGTTGCCGAACGGAAATTTGGCCGATGCCGTGTTGTCGCAAGGTTTTTTCCAGCAATTCGCCGGCTGCAGCGTGCTGGGGCGCGACCTCAACCACGATGTGCTGCATGACCGGGGGCGAGATCGCCTCAAGTAAATCTTGGCTGATTGGGGCAAAAGGCCTTGCGCGCAAATGCCAAACCAACGGCTGCAGTGCGGCCCGCGCTGCGCGGACACTAAACGCAAGCAGCAGTTCTTGTGCGGACATTTCGCTTTGCTTCAGCCGCGCTTGAAGTGCGTTGGCCAACGGCTCGATAACTGCGAACGGCAACGCAGATTGTTCATATGCAAGGGAAATGTCGGCAAAATCAAACGGGCCCTTGCGGGCATTTTCGCGCAGTTCGGACACGCGAAACCGGAGCAATTGAGCAGCCTTGTCGGCAAACTCAAAACGCACAACCCGCGATTCGGCGTGCAGTGTCGTGCAGCGCCAGCCGCGCAATTCGAGCCCAACGTCGGGCAGCTCGTGCAGAAATTTGTCCAGAACTTCAGCCACGTAAGCGTCTCTTGTCGGCAGCGAACGCCAACGCTCTGGCCAGCAGTGTGGCAGTTCCCGTCGTCCCTGTCAGTGCGACCTCCAGGGCTATCGCAAGAACGATCACGGGGCGTTAGGCTGAGGCCGCGGGCAATAATCGAAGAAAACCTCAATCGCGGCAACGCGTTGGACTGGAGTCCACCGCTACAGTTCGAGATGTCCCTCCGGGACAGGACGCGAGCGCGGCCCAGAAAATCTTCAGAATCCGCCAACCTGGGTATTGCGGTCCAAGCCATGCCATTTGGGGAAAGCTGTAATAATTTCCATAGCCTGTCCCGCAGGGACATCTTGATTTGTAGCGGGGGACTTTAGTCCCACGCGTCTCGGCGATGTTCGCCTACCGTCGCGAGGTCGTGATCCACCTGGGTGAATTTCAGAAAATACTTTTAATAATTCAGCGATT
>CAMDBH010000024.1 GCA_945889325.1 Klebsiella pneumoniae | reverse complement strand
GCGACTTTTAACCGCATGATTGAAGGGTTGCGCGAGCGGGATCGCATCAAGTTCACTTTCAAAAAGTACTTGGCGCCTGAAGTTGTGGACTATTTGCTTGCCCATCCAGAAGCCCAAAGTCCGGGCGGCGAACGCCGTGAAATGACGGTGATGTTTAGCGATCTGGCTCGCTTCACCACTTTTGCCGAAACCCATCCGCCGGAAGAAGTCGTCGAAGTGCTCAACGCCTGCCTGACCGAACTCAGCGGCGCGATCGCCGCAACCGGCGGTACCGTCGACAAGTTTATCGGTGACAACGTGATGGCGTTCTTTGGCGCGCCGATTCCGCGGCCGGACCACGCGCTGCGCGCTTGCAAATCGGCGCTGATACAGCAAAAAGCCATGGGTCAGTTAGCGCCGCGTTTTCGCGGTGGCAACTGGCCCGCGTTGGATATCCGCGTGGGCATCAACACCGGCGACATGATCGTCGGCACGGTAGGCGGCGGAACGGGCCAAGATTACACAGTGATCGGCGACGCCGTCAATTTGGCTTCGCGTTTGGAAAGCGCCAACAAGATCTACGGCACCCGCATCCTTTGCAGCGAAGCGACGTGGTTGGCTACTGAGGGTCGCCTCGCTGGACGGGAAGTCGACTTGCTGCAAGTGCAGGGCAAGCAAAACGCAGTCCGCATTTTTGAACTTGTAGCCGAACTCGACGACGTGTCAGCCGCCCAAGCAGCGTGTATGGCCGCGTATGCCCAAGGGCTTGCCGCCTATCGCGCGCGGTCGTTTTCGGAGGCCGCAGGGCACTTTGACGTCGCGCTGCAGGCGCTGCCCACCGATGGTCCGGCGGCGGTTCTGCGTGGCCGTGCCCGCGCGTTTTGCATCGACGCACCCGAATCCGGCTGGTCTGGCGTCTATCAGGCGACTGATAAGTAGGTCGCTGGCCGCAGCCTATTTGCCGTAGATGCGAATATCGTCGACGAACACGCCTGGGAAGGCGTTACTTAAGGTGTCGATCGTATCGAACTTAAAGCGAATGCTGAATTTCTGACCGAAATGGGCCTTGAGATCGATCGTTTGCAACAGCCACTGTTGTTGCACCGTCTTGTCGAGGACATAACTTTTGGTATTGGCGGTGTTGCAATCATTTTGTGCGTACTGGCACGACTGATTGGCGGCGCAGCAGCCGGCAAATCCGTCCGTGGAGACTTGGAACCACAGCCGGTCAAACAGTGCGCCGTTGTTCGCAGCGCCCTCGACGTTGGAGTTGAACCAGAAATTGGCCTGCAGGCTGGTCTTGATCAACGATGCATCAATTGTCGCATTCCACGTGGCGGCGCCAGCGATCTGATGCGATTGATTTTGCTGGGTATAGTTGTAGTTTACCCCGTCGTTGAAGTTTAACGTGCACTGGCCAGTTTTCGGCGCAGGTCCAACGGGGGCGGCAGGCGTGCCGTCTGACGCCCATGTGAACTTGTTGGTCAAGTCCAAACTTTCGTACTTCCAAAGGGCATCGCCGCAGGCAAAGTCGTCGGTCATCAGAGGTACCGAACAGACCAAGTTTGCAGCACAATCTGCGTCGGCACAGTCAATCGCACCGTCCAAATCGTTATCGACGCCATCGTTGCAAATAGCCTCAATACACACAGGGTTACCGTTGCAAGCAGGGTCAGCGCAGTCGATCTTGCCGTTGCCGTTGTTGTCGACACCATCGGTGCATACTTCGGGACCGAACACAGCGTCAGCTTTGACGTTATCCACGTAGAAGCCAGCGCCGGTGTTGCCTTGGCTGGCGTCCGTTCCCGGTGGCTGGTTGAGCGAAACGTCGATGGTCACTTTCTTGCCCGCAGCTAGCGGCATGATGATCTGATAGACATTTTTCCATTTCTTCAGGTCATTTGCTGTCACAGGCAACAAGTAAGTCGCCAATACCGCCTTGGTCGTTGCGTCGCGCAGCGTCACTTTCGGTTGATCGGCACCAGCTGGATTGGTATCGACGTCGTAGTAGGCATCAAAGGTCAAAACAGGTGTCAATCCAATAGATTGTGTGAAATCGAGCACCGGCGTCGTCGCCGTGCCCGTCGGGATCAGACACAAATTGTTGCTATTGGGAATCGCATCGCAATAGTTGACATTGTTGTTGAAATTCAGCGTGCACTGGTGCTGGGCTTGGTCGGCGACAATCGGCAGCGCATCTTGCGCCCAAATCACTTTGCGCTGCACATTGGGGTTGGGGCTCGGCGGCACGTCAATCGTCCATTTCGTTAGACCCCCACATTCAATCGGATCGTTGAAAATGCTGCAGTTTGCCAGCGGAGTGCACGCTCCCGCCATGCAAGTGCTGTTGGGCGTGCAGGGAATTTTGTCATCGCAAGGCGTGTTGTCCGCAACGGCCGTGTAAACGCATTTGCCTGAATTGGCGTCGCATTTGTCGCTGGTGCAGGTGTTGGCGTCGTCGCATAACGTGAGGGCCCCGGCCACGCACGTTGTGTTGGCGCAAAGGTCGCCCGTTGTGCACTTGTTGCCGTCGTCACATGGGGCTTTGTTGGGTGTAAACACGCACTTGCCGGTCGTCGGGTCGCATTTGTCGTCTGTGCAGACGTTGGCGTCGTCGCAAACTAGGTTTTGCTTGCCGGCGCAAGCACCGCCAGCGCAAATATCGTTGTTAGTACAGGCATTGCTGTCATCACAGGGCCCGCCGTCCACCGCTTTGAATACACATTTGCCGGCCACTGCGTCGCAACTATCCGCCGTGCAAACGTTCTTGTCGTCGCACACCATGGGATCGCCCAAGCATTTGGCATTCTTGCACGCGTCGTTGATTGTGCAGAAATTCTTGTCGTCGCAAGGGCCGACTGCCGCGTTCCATGAACAATTTCCGGTCACTGGATCGCAATTGTCGACGGTGCATGTGTTGCCATCGTCGCAGTTGGCCAATTTGCCGCCTTGGCATTTGCCGCCCGAACAGGTTTCGCCGGTCGAGCAAATGTTGCCATCATCGCAGGGGGTATTGACGGCGTTGGTATTGACGCAACCCTTTGCTGGGTCACAAGTCTCGACCGTGCAAGCATTTTTGTCGTCGCAGTCTTTGACCGGATCCACCGCTAGGCCGGCTTTGCACGACGGTCCCTTACCGGGTACTACGCCGCAAATATCGCCGACCGTGCATTTGTTGCCATCATCACAAGGCGCTGAATTGGGTGACCATTTGCAGCCTGTTGCGGGATCGCACGCGTCGTCTGTGCACGGGTTGCCGTCATCGCAATTGGTCTTGGCGCCGACAGTGCACTTGCTCGCCTGACAGGTCGAAGCGGCCACACATTTGTCGCCACCACCGCAGCCAACACCATCGGCAACTGCAGCGTTGACGCAGCCTTTCACAGCATCGCATGTGTCGGTTGTGCAAACGTTTTTGTCGTCACAGAATGTGACAGGATCCACAGCCGCGCCAGGCTTGCAGCCCGGTCCCTTGCCCGGAATGACGCCGCAAATGTCGCCAGCAGTGCATTTGTTGCCGTCGTCGCAAGGTGCGGCGTTCGGTGCCCAATTGCAGCCGGACGCTGGATTGCAAGTGTCATCGGTACAAACGTTGCCGTCATCGCAATTTGTCTTGGCGCCATCGACGCATTTGCCAACCAGACACGTGGAAGGCGCTAGGCATTTGTCGCCGGCTGCGCACTGGGTTGCGTCAGCTACGTTGGCGACGACACAGCCCTTAACCTTATCGCAAGTGTCGACAGTGCAAGCATTTTTGTCGTCGCAAACCGTTGAATTGGGGCCCTTGCACTTGCCGTTGCTGCAGACGTCGCCTGAAGTGCAAGCATCGCCATCGTCGCAAGCCGCCACAATATCGGCCGTGAACGAACACAAACCAGTTGCCGGATCGCACTTGTCGGTCGTGCAGGCGTTGCTGTCGTCGCAAACAATCTTGGCGCTGCCGGCACATTTGCCGGTCTGGCAGGTCAGGCCGCCGCTGCATTTGTCGCCCGCACCGCAACTCGCGCCTTCGGCGGTCGGCGCGGTTACGCAGCCCTTGATCGCGTCGCAACTGTCCGCTGTGCAAGGATTTTTGTCATCGCAAACGACAGGTGCGCCCGCGCATTTGCCGTTGCTGCAGGCGTCCTTGTCCGTGCAAGGATTTTTGTCGTCGCATGGCGCCACGACGTCGGCGATTGAGTTGCAAAGGCCAGTCAAAGCAACACATTTGTCCGTTGTGCACGGGTTGCCGTCGTCACAAACCACCAATTTGCCGCCGCCGCAGACGCTGTCTTTGCACACGTTGCCGACTGCGCACTTGCCATCGTCACAACTGACCGTATTGTTTACGGCAATGCAGCCTTTGAGCGCATCGCAGAAGTCGTTGGTGCAGATATTGCCGTCGTCGCATTTGCTGGGCTTTCCCGCGCAGGCGCCGGCAGCGCATTTGTCGCCGTCGGTGCAGGCGTTGCCGTCGCTGCAAGCAATCGCGTTAGGCACGTAGGCGCAATTGCCCGATTTTGCGTCGCAACTGTCGTCCGTGCAGGCGTTCTTGTCGTCACAAACTTTGGCCGCTGCCGCGCAAGCGCCCACTTTGCAAAGATCGGGACCCGTGCACGGGTTGCTGTCATCGCAGCCGCTGCCGTCGGCCAACGCTACAATCGCGCAACTGCCCGTATTGCCGCAAATTGCCTTGTTGCACGTGCCCGCAACGACGCCCGAACAATCGACGTCGGTTTTGCAGCCGACATTGGCTACATCCCCATTATTGCTACCGTCTCCGTTGTTGACGCCGTCGCCGTTGTTGCCGCCATCGCCGTTGTTGCCGCCATCGCCGTTGTTGCCACCATCGCCGTTGTTGCCATCGCCGCTGCCGCCGCCGTCTGAGATGCCGTCTACGCCGTTGCCGTCGATCAGACCGCCGTCACCGTTATTTCCGCCATCGCTACCATCCGTTACGGCGGCGTCGTCGTTGTTGTTGACGCCATCCGTGCAGCCGTTGCAGGCATCGTCCGCGTCGCCGTTGTTGTTGACGCCATCGGTGCCGCCCACGAGGCTGTCGTCGCCGTCGCCCGCGTTGTTGCTGCCGTCGGTGCAGCCGTTGCAAGCGTCGTCGGCGTCACCGCCGCCATTTTCGCCATCTATTCCGATAATTGGCACGTCGTCGCCGTCAGCGCCGATGAAGCCGTCGTCCGTGCCGACCCCAGCGTCATCGCCGTCCGCGCTGACAAAAATGTCATCCGTGCCATTTTGCGCGTCCGTGCCATCTGCCCCAGAACCCTGAATATCCACACCATTTAGGTCCACACCATTCAGATCAACCCCATTCAGATCGACACCGTTCAGGTCAACGCCATTCAGATCAGCTCCTTGCACATCGATGCCGCCATCCGCGCCGCCGGGTTCGCCGGAGACGGGATCGGTACCGCAACTGCACAGACCGGCCAGCGCGAGAGAGGCGACGATCGATTTCAGGCCGTGGCTACCGGTGATTCGGCGACCATTGAGAATCAATTGCGATGAGCGAATAATGTGTTTCCTCGTCAGCGTGGGGATGGGCGCACTGACCGGGTATCCTGAAGTTGACTTGTTGGCGAGCAATGCCACAAAGAATTGGCGTTTGCGGGTGCGGACCGAACACAAAGTGTCTCGTGCGCTATGTGCATCGCGCAAACCCGCCGTTTGAAATTGCCAAATCACCCTTGCCCCCGTCAAGCAAAACGCCCCATATTTACAATTCCTAACGAAGTCGACGCGGCGGCAATCGCCGTGCGAATTCAGCGCGGTCGGCTTGACAGTGACGCCCCGCTACAGCAGAACCGCCCACTGCGGCCGTGTGGTGCGTCGAATTTTTCGAGCGCCGGTCGTGGAGTCAACATGGCGCCGTTGTGCGGATTGCACCGACGAAATTGCGGCTTTGCCGCTTGGATCGTTTGCGCCGCTTGGGGCTGTCAGCCACCGCCGCCCGCGATCGAGCCGCCGCTGGTCGCCGCGCCGACCGCCGGTGTCGTGCTGGCTGCGCCTGCGACCGCGGCCGAAGTCCTTGAAATACCAGCCAGCAGCACCCCGGTGGACTTGGCACCAGCTGCAAGCGCGGTCGAATTGGCGGCCGAAGTGACCTCGGGGTGGCCGACCGTCCAAAATGCCATAAGTGCATGGAATGCAGGCGAACTCGCGGTCGCAGCTACGCTGTTGACCCAAGATTGCGCCGAGCACTTGGGCAGTGAGGCGACCTACCGAGGGCGAACAGAACTGCTGGAACTCTGGAGGGAAATGAAATCCATCGTGCCTGACGCGTCGCTGCACGTGCGGCGCGCGTGGGTTGCGCAGGACCGCGTGGCGCTTTGGCTGGTGCTGAGCGGGCATCAGGCGAGTCCGTGGCGCGGAATGCCGAACCACGAACGCGCGATCGCCGTGGAATTTCTGCAAATTATCGAGTTTCGTCAAGGATTGATCGCGCAAATCTGGACCGCGCGTAATCAAATTGCGCTGGCCGCACAACTGGGCTGGCTGCGCGGCCCAGCGCCGGCGATGGCGGAAGTGTCCGGGCTAACAGAAGTCATAGAACTGCCCGAAGATAGCACCGCTTTTGCCGCCGCCACCGCGTGGATGCAAACCCAGCCCTTTGCTCCTTTGCAAGAATGGGGCGCCGCACTCGAGCCGGAAATTGAGTACATCGATTTGGCACAAAATCTTGTTATTAAAGGTATAGTTGACAATGTCGCCGCAATTTCCGCGTGGCGCCGCGCGTTTGATCAGCGGGTGCTCTCGATCGGCGACGCGTTTTCCGTTGGCCCGTGGGTTGTCATTCGGAGCGTGCAACAGGGCATTCACACCGGTAAACTCGGCAATATCAAACCGTTGCGTCAGACAGTCGCTTACGCCGCCATTGACATCGTACTGGTGCAGGACGGCAAAATCGCCCGCGTCATTGGCGCCTCCGACCCGCTGCAGGTGCTCCGCGGTTTGGGCGTGCAAATGCCTTGGGAAATCACGTCCACAGCGTCACCGTGAAAATCCGTGGCAATACTGTGGCTTTGCGAAAAATTGCTGCAACGCCATCGGCATTCCGCGGCATTTCTGTTACATTAGGCACAGTGAAACTCCCGTTCATCGGAGCCGAATATGTCTGAACTGCCTGCAATCGCTAATGAATCTGTTGAGCGACGCAAGCCCACGTCGTGGGCGCCCGTTGCAGTCATCGCCGCTGTGATCGCCATCGGTCTGGCCGTCGTTGGCACCAGCACGTCTGGTGGCGCCGGCATGTATAACTATTCATTGGAACAATTGCTCAAGCCCAGCGCCGACATGGCGGGCCGCGACATCAAGGTCGCTGGGCGCGTGGCCAAGGGCAGCGTGCGCGGTGAACCGGCGAGTGCGTCCTTTCGCTTTGATCTGGAGGACAACGCCGGACACAAGTTGCCGATCGGCTATCAGAAGCTGCTGCCCGATCCGTTTGAGGAGGGGCGCGATGCCATCGTGCAAGGGCGCATGGAGAATGGGGTTTTGCAAGCGTCGAGCTTGACGGTCAAATGTCCAAGTCGTTACGGCGACGTCGAGTCGATGAGCGCGGCCGAAAAGCAGAAGTACTACGACACGGAGTACAAGAAGCACGTACAAGTGCATGAACCAGAAGGTAAATTGACGCCGATCAAGTAATCCTCAGCGCTGCAACGTGCCGCAGGCGCCTACATCGATCGTCTGGATCTCCTCGCTGGTTCGGTCGAGGTGGACGGTCGCCTTGGATCGCAGCGGCAAACTGGCCGGTAGCAACTGAAAATCGCAAGCGATTTCGACGCCGCTGACGTCCGCGGGCAGTTGAATTTCTTGCGCCTCAATGGCATCTGGGGCCTGACCGGCCGCGAAATCGCGCTGCGAACGCGCCAAAACTTCACCCCGCCTGACAACTTGCCACGCAAAGCGCACGAGCCGATCGCGCTCCACGATGCGGTCGCCGACCTGGATCTGAACGTGGCTGAGCAGCCACGCGATTTTGACCTTATGGCCTTGCTGTTGCGACAGCCACCAGGCGTAGGCGACGCCAAAAAGCAGCGCACAAATGGCAAGGAACCGACGAATACCGCCTGATGTCAGAGATTCACCCATGCCATCGCCCTCAAATCGGCCCGTCGGCCCGCAGCGCTTGCCAACCCAGTTGTTGTTGGCTGAGCCAGACATCTGCGCTCATTTGTTCAACAATTTCACCATCTCGCATGCGCCACACCTCTGCGTTCAAGTGCAGGGGCAAGGCCGCGTCGTGGGTGACGACGAACAAACCGAGACCCAACGATTCGCAAAGATTCACCAGCAGTTGGGCAATATGCAGCGCCGCGCCGGGATCGAGAGACGAGGTCGGTTCATCGGCCAGCAAAAGCAACGGTTGCAGCAGCAGCGCCCGTGCGATGGCGACCCGTTGCTGTTGCCCGCCCGAAAGTTCATGCGCAAAGCGGCGTTGCAAATCAAGGGCCAGATCGACCCGCTGCAATGCCTGTTCAATCGCCATGCGATATTCGGTTCGCGCAACTAAACCATGAATACGCAACGGTTCTTCGAGCAATCGGCCTATGCGCATGCGCGGCGGGAGCGAGGCCGCCGGATTCTGAAACACCGGTTGCACCAAGCGGCGCATCGCCAGCAATTCGGTGCGATTCATTTGCACAAGTGGCTGATTATCAAAGGAAACATTGCCAAAAGTCGGCCTGATTAGGCCCAGCAGACATCGCAAAAGTGTCGTCTTGCCAGAACCCGAATCCCCGACCACGCAAACGCGCCGCCCAGGCTGCACCTGCACGCTAATATTGCGCAAAATAGGCAGTCGCGTCGCGGAATTTTCCGGCACGACGGTCAACTGATGCGTTTGCAGCGTGGGCATTATTGAGGTTCAACCCATTCATCTTCAAGGGCAATAGGCGAATGTGCCAGACCGACAGCGGTGAGCAACGTCTTTGTCATCGCATGCTGCGGCTGCGCGATCAGCCGTTGCGTCGGACCTGTTTCAACAACCATACCGTGTTGCAACACGATTGTCGTCTCGCAGACCGCTTGCACCAGCCAAAGATCATGGGTGATCAGCAACAGCGCCCGCCGAGGGCGATTGGGCCGTTCCGTTTGGGCCATTTGCGCCAGCAAGCGCGCGATCGACCGCGCCAACGGCGGATCGAGGGACGCAGTGGGCTCGTCGGCGATCAAAAGATCGGGGTCGGCCGCCACCGCAACCGCGAGGCCGACGCGCTGCCTTTGGCCGCCCGAGAGTTGGTGCGGATAGGCAGCCAAAATGCGCTTTGTATCAGTGAGTTCGACTTGCTTAAGCAACATTTCCAGCGGTTGGCTGGCGCCGTGGGCGTTTTGGGTCTCACGCAGCGCGTCCCCCACACGCTGAAGTGGATTTAACGTCGCCAGCGCGTCTTGGAAGCAGTAGCCGACGCGACCACCGCGTAACGCCTGCAATTCAAGGGGTTTGGCCGCCAACACGTCCACGCCGCACACTTGCAGGCGCGTCGCCCGCACGCTCGCGCGCCCATCCAACCGCAACAGCGCTCGGCCTAAAGTGGTTTTGCCCGAACCGCTGCCGCCGACAATCGCCAGTGTTGCGCCCGGCTGCAGCGTGGTTTGGAAATTTTGCAGAGCGGCGACAGCGCCAAAATGCACATGCAGTCCAGCGACATCCAGAACAGCGGTTGCTGGCACGTGTCAGTTGACCGTGGAGAAATCGAGGTTATCAAAGTCGATTTCCGGATTGTCCACCCGCAGCAACAGATCGCCGGTGATGTCGGCCACGCGTTCGCAGCGCAGAATCGGATCGGACATTTCCAATAGCATTTGGCGCATTTGCGGGTCGGTCGCCAGCGCCGCGGCCAGCCGGTTGGTCAGCAGCACTGGCTTGCGGGTGGCCGAAAGCAGGGCGCTGAGCGCCGCGCCGTTTTCGCCCAATTTCACGACCAAGCCGCGAACAGTGCTGATCAAACGCGCAGCTACCTCGTCCATTTTTTGCAAGTCATAATGCAAATCCGGTCGCACCCGCACGCCAGCGGTGCGGTAGGGCATCAAGCGGTGGACAGTTGTCAACTCCACGCGGGCTAGGCAATGCACGAAGAGGTTGTAGCGGCCGTCCTCAAGTCGCTCATCATTCATGATTTTACACAGAGATCCGATTTCCTGCACCGGCGGCGAACCGTAATAATCGGCTTCCCAACCGGGTTTCAAGCCGACGATCACGATCAGGCGCTGCGATGCCAGCGCGTCGGCGGTCATCAGGCGATAGCGCGGCTCAAAAACATGCAAACGCGTGGTAGTATTGGGAAAAACTACGACATTGGGCAACGGGAAAACCGGCAGATTTTCGTAGCTCATTTCGACAATAGGCACATCCAGCATGCGGACCTCGGTGGGGAACTTGATGTTTGTCTACTCATGCGGACGGGGCCGCGCGCGCTCACCAGTAAGCGTAGGCGTGTTGTGCGCGAGCGCAACTTTTTTCTGCAGCTGCCCATTTATTTGAGCGAAAGCTCAAGCAGTTGCCAGCTGAATTCGCGGCTATCGCCGCCGCGCGGATACCAGTCAAAGCCGCGTTCGCCGTAGTTGTACACCGATTTTTCTAGTAAAACCTTGCATTTAGCCTGTCGGCACAGCGCCACGCAGGCCGGATGACGCGCCTCAACATAAAGCGCGCGTTGTTCCGCTAAACCGGCGTAGCAGCGCAGGTTCTGCACCGCGTAAACCGGCCCATTGCGATGTACCGCGGCCGGGTCGCGCAGGTATTCGCCGATGGTCAGCCAGCGGTCGCCGTGCTGCAAAAGCGCTTGCGGGGCAAATAGATGCACGCCGCGATCGGGTTGATCGTCGTAGCCGCGCATCACATAGGTCGCCGCCACGTTGTCGCCGCTGTGTCGGGCCACTTCGGCCAAGATTGTTTGATCGGTTGTTGAATTTTGTTCGGCAAATACGGCACCGTAGGTGTTGGTGGTGCTGTCCTCGAACAACATCAGCCCCAGCAGCGGCAGCGACAGCCATTTTGACCAGTTCTCCACGACGTGAGCGGTAAAGCCGCTTGCTGCAAGCACAATCAGCATCGCGGACGGCGCGTGCAGACGCAGCATCGACGTCTCATTGAAATCCAGCAGCATGGGCAAGGCCCAGAGCGCGGCAGCCAGCCACAACCGGCGCGCGGGCGCGGCAAGGCCGTGGAAAAGCAGTGCGACCACCGCCATGGCCGTCCAAATCTTTGGAAAATAGCGCGGTTCCAACACGACCCAGCCGTGCCACAGGCGCAGAGGCAGTTCGGCCAGAAATTGCAGTTGGAGATGTGGCAGATTGCCTTGCGCCAGATCTTCGGCTGTCCTTTCATGGAGAAAGGCGATCCCCGGCAGCCACAGCAGCACCAGAATCAGCGCCAGACCGCCAAGCGGCTTCCAGAACCGCTGCGGCTTTTTCAGCAGCAGAATCGCGGTCAACGGTCCGACCAACATGGCGTCCGGCCGCGACAGGCCGCAAAGCGCCAGCAGCACAACGGCCGTCGCAAGGTCCCCAAAATTTGGCGATTGCTCGTATTCTTGCAGGGCGAGCGCGGCGCAACTCCACCACAACATCGCGGGCACCAACATGCTTTCGCTGCCGTGATCCAGCAGCGACATTGGCAAAATGCCGAGCAACAATAGCGTCATAAGCCCAGCGTGGCGGACGTCGAACAGCCTTTGCGCCAGCGCCGCCAAGGGCAGCAGCGTCAAAGTGCCCATGATCACATGCTGCCACAGTTGCCACTCGATGCGCGGCTGTTGGCCGGTCAGCAGTTCAAGTACGTTGAACCATGCGTGATCCAGCAGCGTCGTTGCCGAACCGTAGCGCGGCAGGTGCTGCGAAAACACCGCGTCGTCAAAATGCAGGTAGCCAAAATAGACCATGACGAGCCGATGGGGAGTGAAGGCGCGCAGGGCAAAAGCCAATAGAATGACACAAAAAAGCCGCTTCCATGGCTGATCTTCGCGCAAAAAACGCCAAGCTTGGCCCAGCACGCGCGGCACGGCCAGCAGCGAAAGGGCGAGCAACAACCACGTCACGGGCAGTAGAAACGGCGTCGGTTGACCGCCAGGATTGCGATTCTTTTCGCCCAATTGACCTGTATCCAAGTGCTTGAGGGCTTCCAACAGCGACGCCATGGCTGGCTGAAATGGCGCGTCGGGCGAGCGCGGATCGGTCAGCAGCAACAGGGAGGGCAACAAGACGCCGCCATGCGCATTTCCATCGTGGGGACGGGCAGTTATAATGATGCGCAACTTCTTGTCCGACGGAGCGTTCAACTGGAGGTCAGCGGTGATCGCCCCATCAGAGTGCTGAATGTTCTGCAATTGTGCTGCAAATTGAGCAGCTTGGCTGCTTTTCCACTGCTGCAGCGCTTTTTGGACTTGGTCGGGATTGCTCAGGCCGTGATCGTCCGCTAGCGCGAACGTGGGCGTGAACGCAATCAAAAGCAGCGAAAACAGCAGATTGCAAAGCAAGATCGGTCGAAAAACGCGCGCAATCATCGGCTAGATCGCCTTCTTGCGCCGCCGCACAAACCAAAACGCCGCGGCCATCCACAGTGCAAAAGCGCCGCCAACCCACAGCCAATCCGAGGTGATAGCCATCGGATTATCCAGCTCTTTCTTGGGCTTATCGTGACCTGGCATATCCAGCGGCGGCGGAATCTCGCCGCGGCGCATCATTGCCAGCTCTTCTTGCACACGCTTGGTTTTCTTAGCAAATTGCAACGCACCGGGCGCCGACGCCAGCGTCAGGTAGCGCTCCATGCTGGCAATCGCCGCAGGCAGGTCCTTCTTGCGTATGATCTGCGAATAGCAGTAGTACACATCGGAATCATAGGGATTTGCTTTGCGCGCCCTTTCGACCAGCGTTTCCGCTTCTGCTTGGTGCCCCAGCCAGAAATGCGCCATCGCTTGATAAATGTATACCCGCGCTTCATTGGGCGCGCGCGGTTCGACCAACTTCATCGTCGCGATGGCCTGCTCAAATTCACCGCCGTAGAAGTGCGCGACTGCTTTGAGGAAAACCGCGACGATGTCGTTAGGATCCTTCGCTGCGCGATCCTGCATCGTTTGCCGCAGCGCCTTCCACTCCGGCTTGTCGCCATTGCCCATGTCGTTAAAGGCGCCGCTCAAGCGCGCCAGCACGCCGGGGAATTTCTCATCGAGTTTATAGACTTTCTCAAATTGAGACACGGCCAGCGCATGTTGCCCATCGCGAAAATACGCCGTACCCAGCGAATCCAGCATTTGCACATCATTGGGATACTTGGCAATTCCGTCGAGAGACGTGGCAATTTCAGCCTTGGCGTCATTCATGCGCGACGCCAGTGAAATGCGCACGCGATAGATTTCAATCGGCGCGACAACACTGCGTTTCAGTTCGCGATCCAAAGCGGCCGCGGCCAAATCGGCGTGACCAAATCGCTCCAACAAATCGGCCATCGCCGCAGTGTGACAAGTCGGCTGATTGGGCAAATCTTTCCAGCAGCTTTGCAACGCCGCTTGCGCTTTTTGCGGGTTGCCCAACACCGCGAACAGCGCAGCGATGCGCTCAAACTGCGGGATTTGCGTCACCTGCACCGGCGTCCACAGTTCGGGCGGCAAGGACTTCTGGGCCGCAAGCAACTGCTTTTTCGCCTCATCGGGCTGCCCCAACTTCTGCAGCATGGCGGCCGCGTCAACCTGTTGTTCAAAGTTGGCTTTTTCCAACGGAAAAGCCGCCAGCAACGCCTGCCACAGCGATTTCGCCTTTGGCAAATCCGCGACACCGAGCGCCGCGTCGATTTCACGCAATTGCTTAGCCCATTCATTGGGTTGATCGGCATCCACGTTGGCCGGACAGCCCCAAACAATTTGGCCTTCACTCTGCCTAATGGCGCGCTGCAGCGACGCTTCAATGCTTTCAATCACCTCCGGCGTAAGCAAACAGCCATGCCTTTTGCGCAGTTCTGCCAGCGACGGCGCATCCATCGTCGGATTTTCCGCGCACGGCAGCCGGTGTGCGACGTCAAAGCGTTCGGTCTTGAACGCGTCGCGTCGACCGGCGCTAAGCGGGTAAAGCGCATAAACAATGCGAACTTCTGGGCCATTTTCCGGTCGTGAAAAGAATTCTGCCTCTAGGTGACCTTCCAAAATCTTTTGATCGCCCACAGTTACATCCGCGGGCAAATCCATTGGCGACAACATCTTGGAAATCAACGCTTCTTGCCCAGCCGCGACCGCAGGATGGGCGCATTGCGGGGGGAGGACCGGCGTCTGAGCCCAGACAACCGCCGTCATCCCGAGTACTTGCGTCAGACAAATCGCCAATAACCTGAGCATTTGGGCACCTGCGGCATCCAGCCGGAGCAGCATCGTACGCAGCGCCTGTTCAAACGACAAGCGTTGGCGATGCTTCGCCATCCGCATGACATCGTGCACCCGCCCGTGTAACATCGCCGACTCGGAGGGTCGATCGTGCAGTTTTCGCTCCCTGTTTCCCGGCGCAATTATGGCCATAAGTCGCTGAAAAATTGGATTAAATGTGGATTTGCGCTTTCGTTGACGGCGTTTTTCGCGTGGCCGTCGGCGTTGGCGCGTCCGCCAAAAAAGCCGATTGCGCCGCCCGCCGCCGCGGTGCCCGAGAAGCCGTGGCCTCTGCCGGCACCGACGCAAGTGACCCGTTTTGCGTTGGGTAATGGCATGCGGGTCGTGGTGCAAACAGATCACGCAGCGCCGCTGGTAGCCATTGGAATCATGGTCGATGTCGGCGCCCGCGATGAGACGCAAGGCAAAAGCGGCTTGGCGCATTTTTTTGAACACATGATGTTTCAAGGCAGCAAGCATGCAGCAAAGATGGAACATTTCAACCGGTTGGAAGCGGTCGGCGCTGAACTGAACGCCAATACTTCAGTCGACCGCACGTATTACTATGAGGTCGTGCCGAAAAATGCCCTAGAACTGGCGCTGTGGTTGGAAGCGGATCGTTTTGAACATCTGAAAATTACGCAAGAAAATGTCGACAATCAGCGCCAAGCGGTGCTGGAAGAACGGCGCGAACGTTTTGAAAGTCAGCCTTATGTGGCGGCGCAGTTGCGCTTGGGTGAACTCGCTTTTAGTCAGTGGCCGCTGCAACACGCGCCGATTGGCGATGTCGGCGATCTGCAGGGGGCATCGCTTGAAGCGTTCCAAGCGTTCTGGAACCATTGGTATTCGCCTAACAATTGTGTTTTGGTGCTGGTGGGCGACATCGACGCGGCCGAGGCGAAGGTGTTGGCTGAAAAATACTTGGGGCAAGTGAAAAAGCGCGCAGAGCCGCTGCGCAAGCCTTTTGTCGAACCCGATCAACCCAAGCATGTGTACGGCACGCATGAGGAAAAACTCGGCAAGACGCCAGCATTTCATGTGGCGTGGCGGGTTCCTGCATCACCGCACCCAGATTCCTATGCCTTGGATTTGCTGGCTGAAATCTTGGGTGGCGGTGAAGCCAGTCGGCTGGAAAAAAAGCTAACGCGAGAAGCGCCGCTCGCGACGTCGTATTTCGCTGGCACCCAAGGACGGCGCGATGTCGATCTGTTCAGCATCTATGTGGAATTGACCGATGGCGGTGCCAAAGGGATGGCTGCGGCCAAGCACGCGATACACGATGCGATTTTGGACATCGCGTTGCACGGCGTGACGGCCGATGAATTGCAGCGGGCTCGGGTTGCGTTCGAAAGTGGCTTTGTTTTTTCACTGCTTGCAGCAGAACACCGCGCCGAATTGCTGGCGACCTTTGAACTCTATGCCGGCGATGCGCAAAAACTGGATGAGGCACTGCCAAAGTACCGCGCGGTTACATCGGCGGATTTGCAGCGGGTTGCGCGGCAGTGGCTGACTTGGGATCGGCAAGTTGAACTCGACGTTTTGCCGACGGCAATGACGGTGCCCAAAAATGCCGGCAGCAAACCGGATTATGTTCAAAAAGGTGAAGTAACACTGCGCAAAGCGCAGGATGACGCAGCAGCGGCGTTGGCAAAGCAGGCGGCCGCCGAGGAAGCGGCGAAAAAACAAGCGGCGGAAGACGTCGCGAAGAAATTGGCGGCCGAAGAAGCGGCGAAAAAACAAGCGGCGGAAGACGCCGCGAAGAAATTGGCGGCCGAAGAAGCGGCGAAAAAACAAGTGGCGGAAGAGGCGGCGCAGAAATTGGCGGCGGAGGAAGCGGCAAAAGTGGCAGGACCTGTGCCAATGGCGGAAACGCCCACGACGACGGTGTCAGGCAAATTGCCCAAGGCGGCCAAAGCGCCCAAAGCAGCCAAAGCGCCCAAGCCGGTCAAGGTGCCGCACCTCGCCGCGCCGCTGCCGGAAAGTCTGACGCCGACTGCGGTTGCATTGCCAGACGCGCCCACATCGACGCAAGCTGTCAAACTGCCCAAGGCAGCCAGGCCGACTAAACCCAATAAGATTCAAGCGCCTGCACGATCGCAACAGCCAATGGTGCCGATGGAGCGTGTCAAACCTCAGCAGCCAGATTCGCCTATCGCACCCGAACCGGCCGTTCTGCCTATGAAGCCCGCGGAAGCGATCAAGCCTGCGGAACCGGCCAAGCCTGCGGAAGCGATCAAGCCTGCGGAACCGGTCAAGCCTGCGGAACCGGTCAAGCCTGCTGATCCAGAAAAGCCGGCCGCGCCGAAAAAGATTGGTGGCGAACCGGTGCCGTTGCCGAGTACGGTGTCAACGACGGATGATTCGGACCTTAAAGCGATCAAACGGTCCAAGAAAAGCAGCAAGGGAGGTGGCCGATGAAGCACCGTCCTATTGCAAAACATTTTAAGATATTGCTGCTAATTGCGCCAATTCTGCTGCCGTCGTGCAGCGCGCCGGTTGTCAAAGCGCCGGACGAAATCGCGGCGCAAGGCGATCCATGGCTGCCGCGACCCGATGTCGCAGCGTTGCAAAGCGCTGATTTTCCAGAACCCGTGCAGTTGGTTGTGCGGCACAAGGATGAATTGGCAAGCGGTGTTGCGTTGCGCGTGGTCTCGCGGCGCCAAGCCCCGACCGTGTTCTTGCGCTGGGTCTTGCCGGGCGGCCGCGCGCACGAATTCGCGCAGGTGCCCGCGACTGGACCGATGCCCAAACACGCCGTCAGGCCGCTGGTCGCGCGCTGGCCAGAAGGCACCCTGCAGTTGGCCGGCGAAATGTTGATCATGGGGACAAAGTCGCACCCGGACACGCTTTTTGCGGCCGAGTTGGGCAAGCACGGCGCGCAATTCAGCGCCACCGTGCTGCCTGACGGCGTTGTCCTGGAAGTGCAGGTATTGTCACATCAATTGCTGCCCACGCTGCGTTTGGTGCAAGAAGCCTTGGCGGAGGCGAATTTTGACAAGGCGGCGCTGGAAAACCTGCGTCAACGGCATCGTGCGGAATTGCAAACGGAAACCGCGGACCCGTCGGCGCTGGCCGCAAGGCTTTCGCGCAAGCTGACCTTCGGCGAAGGCAGCGCCTATGGTTCCAGTGGCTTGAACGCCGATACACTGGACAAGATTCAGCGAAAGCATCTGCTCGAAGCCCATAAGGTCGCGTTTACGCTGGGCAATAGCCAACTGGCCGCCGTCGGTGACGTCGATGCCAAGGAGTTGAGCGCGATGCTGCTCAGCGTCTTTGGCGCAGCGCTCGACACCGTGTCGCCGCCGCCGCCTGCGCTGGCGCCGCAAATGGCGCAGGGTGAAAACTGCCACGTTGTCGCCGTGGCGGATGCTGTGCAGACTGCTATTGTTTCCATGAACTTGGCGCCGCCGCGGCAGTTTATCGATTGGACGGCGCTGTTGGTGGCCAATCAGGTTTTGGGCGGATCGGCGTCGTCGCGGTTGTTTGGCGAATTGCGCGAAAAGCGCGGATTAACATACGGGATTTATTCCAAATTTGAGGGGCGTCGCCTGGCCGGAAAATGGGAGTTGGGCACGCAGGTGCGTTCTGAGGTGACTGGCGCGGCGCTCGGCGCGATCGCCCAGCAACTTGAGCAAATCCACAGTGAATTGGTGCCAGCGGCTGAGTTGCTGGCGGCGCAAAGGTACCTCACGGGGCAGCATGCGCTGAGTCTGGCGTCGGCGGAATCGATCGCGGACTTGTTGGCGTCGGTGGCGTTGTACGAACTGCCAACGGCGACGTATCCGCATTTTGTTGAAAATATTATGGCAGTTACGCCGGAGAAAGCCCAAACAGTGGCCAAGCAGTGGATCGCTTCTGGGCCGCGCACGACGGTGTTGATCGGGCAACTCGCGGCCGTGCGACCCGCGATCGACGCGTTTTGCACGCGCATCGTGCAGCGCGATCAGAACGGCAAAGTCACGCAAGTGCTTGTGGGTGCTGATGATGAAATGAACGATGCGGCGCGCTTCACGGCTTTTGAGAGTTGGCCGAAATCGCCCGATGGCCTAGTGGCGGTGCAGCGTTACGCCGCGCAAGCGGAGCGATCGCCCGCGCACCGCGCACAGGCGCTGGCGTTTTTGGCCGCGTCACCCGCCCACGCCCGCGCGCTCGATTTTGGGCGCAGGGCGTCGGATTGGCTGCAAGTGGCTGCGGTGTTGCGCGGTTTGCTCATTGCGCGACTTGTGCCGACGGGCGGCGAATCAGCGACATTTGTCCGCTCCGTGCTGCTGGACATGGCTACGGCCAAAACGACCGAGGGTCAGCTCAAAGATTCGGATGCAGCTGGCGCGGCGGAAATTCAAAAAGCAGTTGCCGATTGGGCATTTGCCGGCATGTCCGCCGCCACCCCGGCCGCAGAAGTGCGCACGCAGGGGGCGGAGCGCCTTGTCGACGGGGATCTCGCGCGTCTGGGCGCAGAAGTGCCTGAGACACTTGAACATTGGATCGCAGCCGACTTTCGCCGCCACGAAGCAGCGCGCGCCTTGATCAAGGCCAATTCGCCAGCGGCGATGGCGGCGCTTTTGCAAGGATATCGCCGCCTATTTGGCAGCGGCGCCAAAGCCAACGACGAAGACTTGCTGTTCATCACGACACACCAAAGTACTGAAATGCTGCTGCTTTTGCTGGATGTGCACGGCTGGAATGAAGCGTCGATCGACGCGTCGGCCAAGACCACGCAGGCCTTGTGCATGAAGTCGATCCGCGAGCAGATCGCCAAATTGGCTGCTCACGTGGGCGCAGAGGGCGCACAATCCGATCTGGCGGTGATCTTTGCCAAACTGGAGACTCATCTCGACGCGTTGTTGGCCATGCGCAACGCTGACGATCGCTGGTATGCCGCGCAATTGTTGATCAAGTACCGGGGACTGACTGGTTTGCGCCGCGTTCTCACGTTGATGGCCCAAGACGACAACTACCGGTCGCCTCTGCACCACACCGTCGATCCCAAACGCGCCGTGGGTGAGTTGGCGCGCGATTATATCGCGCCGTTGGGCGTAGCCGATGTGCAACCGCTGATGTTTGCAGCGCTTCAGGCCAATCACGTCGTCGGCAAAGTCATTGCTGTGACGGTCCTAAAAGTGTTCGCGGACGAAGCATCGCTAGCCGCTCTAAACACGCACAACGACGACGCAGACGCAGCGCCGATTCTGGATCTTGCCGCGTTTGTCTCCGTACACGACCTGGCGATTGCCGCCTACGAAGTCGTCAAATACCAGCGTGAAATTGACGCAGCCGTTCAGGCCGGCAAGTTGACGGCCGCAGAGGGCGCTGTTTACCGCGAAGTTGCGTTTTTCACTTACGATTTGACAGGCGCACGTTTGCGCGCGGATGTGGTCGCCCGCGCCCGCGACAAGCTGCCCGCCCGTGCCGAACCTGCGCCCAAAGAACCCGAAGCGCAACCTGCGCCGATGCCGGTCGCGCCCACCAAGGCCGACGACGACGAACCCGTCAAGCTAAGGTAGTCTGGCAACAGCTGATTCAATTTGGCAGGTTGACCTCGCTGCAATGTGTGCGCCGCCTTTGGTGTTGCAAGGCTTCAGCGGACTTTTTGCATTCAGCGACCGGTGGACGTTACAATGCGTTGGCCGACCACCAAACGAAGGGCACGGATGACTACGCAATTATTTAAGATTCTGGCGACACTGTTTTTCGTGATGGGCGCGGTCACGTCGCTGCCGCACGACGCGTCTGCTGCGGAACCGCGCACGTCGACACCGCGGCATTTGCAAGCGGGCACATTGCTCAATTTGCTCAGCGCGCCGCATCCGCAAGTCGATGGCCGGGCATTGCACAAAATTGGTCCTGATATCAATGATTTGCTTGTCGAATATGCCACCGACATCCACGCCAGTGCTGTGGTGCGGATGCGCTCGCTTGCGTGGTTGCAGTATTTCCCCACGGTGCAAACCCGCGCCGTGTTGATGGAAACGCTCAATGCGCGCGAAACTTTCGTGCCCACGTTGCGGGTAGTTCTGCGCGCGTTGGCCTACGCCTTTGGATCAGAGGTGTTGCCGGTCGTGCGCGAGCATCTGAAGCACCGCGATCTCTACGTGCGCGAGGCGGCCGCCTACGCCCTAGGCGACATCCGCGATCGCCGCGTGCGCGATATTTTGGTCGATCACCTGCAGCGCGAACCGGAACTTGCGGTGCGCGACGCGTGTGTGTCGGCGCTCAAGCAACAGGAATCGCGTCAGTAGTCCGTAAAATACTAAGGAATTTCACATGAAATTTGTAGCGGAAGGCACCTTTACGGCGCTAGTCACGCCCATGGCCGACGATGCCGCACGATCGGTCGACGTGGCCGGGCTGCAGCGTCTGGTGGAACAGCAAATTGCGGGTGATATCACCGGTCTAGTGGCCTGCGGCACGACCGGGGAAACCAGCACGCTGAGTGAGGCTGAGTACGAACTCGTCGTGAGCAAAACGATCGAATTTGCCCGCGGCCGCGTGCCCGTGATCGTCGGCAGTGGCAGCAACAGCACCCAAAAAACGATCGCGACATCAAAAAAGGCCGAGCAACTGGGCGCAGACGCCATTTTGGTCGTGACACCGTACTACAACAAACCCACCCAGGCGGGTCTGATCGCGCACTATCTGGCCGTGGCGGATTCAGTGCAAGTGCCTGTGATTCTTTACAATGTTCCGGGGCGCACCGGCTGTAATCTGCTGCCTGCGACGGTGGCTGAACTGGCCAAGCATCCGCGGATCGTGGCGCTCAAGGAAGCTGCGGGATCCCTCGATCAAGTGATCGACACGCTGACGCGGGTGCCGACCGATTTTTCTTTGTTGTCGGGTGAAGATTCCCTGTGCGTACCGACGTATGCGGTCGGCGGCAAAGGTGTCATTTCCGTAGTTTCCAACGTCGCGCCGGCCCAAACTGCGGCCCTTTATCGCGATTTTGTCGCAGGCCGAACCAAGCAGGCGGCCGCGGGCCAACTGGCCCTTCACCGTCTAATTCGCACGCTTTTTTCGGAGCCAAATCCGCAACCTGCTAAAATGGCTATGCATTTGCTCGGGTTGATGCAACCTGTCTTGCGGTTGCCGATGACGCAGGCTTCCGATGCGATTGCGGCGCAACTCACTAGTGACTTGAAATCTTTAGGGCTGTTGCCAAATTGACCGCGCGCGACTGCGGCAAAACGCGCGCTTCTCTTGACGTTGGCGCGGCGCAAGGGTATTTCACGGCAGGGCCGCACGCGCAGCTTTTCAGCGCGTCTGGGCGCTCAAGGGTCAACCGCGACGGATTGCCGGTTTAACGCGCTTTTGGGCACGAGGTCAGGGCGAATGTTCAAAGTCCTCGCGCATGGCGCCACGCACGTCGGCCGCGAACGCAAGAACAACGAGGACGCATTCCGCATCGCCGAAGAAGCTGGGCTTTTTTTGGTCTGCGACGGCATGGGCGGTCACGCTTCCGGTGAAGTCGCCAGCCAAATTGCCGCCGACGCGCTGGTGCGCAGCGTCTCTATCGACCGATTCCGCAGCGATTACCGTTGGCCTGCCGACACCCAAGTGATGATGACCGACGAAGCGCGCGCGTTGGACGCCGCTGTGCGCACCGCCAATGTCGAAGTTTTTCGCGCCGCTACCAGCAATCCCTCGCACAAGGGCATGGGCACAACGATCGTAGCGATGCTCGCCGGCTCGCACCGCTTGGCCTTGGTTCACGTTGGCGACAGCCGGATTTATCGGCTGCGCGGCAAAGAATTCGATCAACTCACCGACGATCACAGCCTGCTAAACCACTATATGCGCACCCGCCCGATGAGTGCGGAGCAAATTCGCTCGTTTGCGGGAAAAAATGTGATCGTTCGCGCGGTCGGCCTGCGTGAGGGCGTCGAACCCGACGTGCAGGTGGTGGATTACCGGCGCGGCGACCTGTACGTGTTGTGTTCCGACGGCTTGAGCGACATGGTCGACGATGAACCGATTGCGCTTGCGCTCAAGGAATACCGCAACGATTTGCGGGCGGCGGCCGATGCGTTGATCGAACTGGCGCTGCGCGGCGGCGGCAAAGACAACATCAGCGTTGTATTGGCTGAAATTGTTGAAATACCCGATCAGGGACGCATCGACTTGGCTGCTCGCTCTACGCTTTCTATGGAAACGACGGGTGAACACGACCCCCTTGAAGACACTTCTCCTGGGTTCGATACGGCCGATGTTGCGTTGGAAAATACACTGACAGAAGGCGACGCCACGGTGCTCAACCCGCTGCCGCCGCGCAAGTTTGGCAGCACGCAGCAAATCAAGCGCCGACCAGAGGCCAATGAAAGCCAAGTGGTTTACGGAGATGCGCCCAAAGTGGGCGGCAAGATGGCGTTTAAGACCACCAGTGAATTTGTAGCAGAAAACGACCCAGTGCACGATTCTGGGCCAACGCTGCCACACGTCCGCCCAACGGACAACGACACACGCCGCGATCTGCAAGCGATGCCGGACGAAGACAACTTGGACGACGTGACCAGCCCCGCACCGCGCCGGGAGGCGCCGTCTGGTGTACAAGTCGCGTCGCCGGAGGGCCCGCTGTCGCCCGTGCCGGTGCATCATCCGATGGTCAACGAACCGACGGAGCGGATGCGCGTACCGGTTGTGCCGATCGACGAACGCAAAGACGACGAGTAATACGCCGCAAATTGGATGGAATTAAGGCCCCCGCTGCGCTATGCTTGGCGCTGCGGTGCCGTCGCCGCAAAGGTTGCTCCGTCGACACGGACGGTTGGCCTGACGGTGAAGCGGGAGGCCTATGCGCAGTTTTCTTACGGTATCGTGGCGGTTTTTTTTCGTGCTGGCGTCGGTGAGCGCTGCCGGATGCGGTGAAACGGCGGTAAATGCGCCCACGGACGCTGAAGAATTTGTCGACGCCAAACCCGGGGAAATCGCGGAGATTGTCGGCGTCGACACGCCACAAATCCCCGATATCCCTGTGGATATTTCGATAGATATTCAGTCGGTTTGCCCAGGTGGGCCCAACTGCCTGTGCGACGATGACAGCCAGTGCGACAACGGTTTGTGCATTGAAGTCCCCGACGGCAACCGCTGCGCGATCAACTGCGGCAGTGCCAATTGTCCGACGGATTTCAAGTGCCTCAAGGTCAATTCGCCAAGCGGCGATATTTTGAGCTACTGCGTGCCCAAATTCGGCCGAATCTGTGAACCTTGTGATAAATCAGCAACTTGCAGCGCAGCCCTTGGCACTGAAAATGCGGTGTGCGTGGCCTACGGTGGCAAAAGCGGCTCGTTTTGCAGCGTGCCCTGCGGCGACATCGCCGACTGCCCAGCCGGGTACACCTGCGGCCAAGCCACCAGTGTGGAAGGGAAAATTAGCCAGCAGTGCGTGAAGTCCCCCGGCAACGACGGCATTGTCCAGTGCACGTGCGACGCGCGCGCTACCAAATTGAAGGCGACGACCAGTTGCGCGGCACAGGCGGTCAAGGGCACTTGCCCAGGCTCGCGCCAATGCGCGGAAGCGGGTTTGAGCCCGTGTTCGGCACCGGCGGCCGCCGTCGAGATTTGTGACGGTTTGGACAATGACTGCAACGGCTTAACCGATGACGGCTTGTGCGATGACCAAATTCTGTGCACCGACGATGCCTGCGACGCAGCAACCGGCAAGTGCGCGCATGTCAACAGCAATGCGCCTTGCAACGACAACAGCGCTTGCACCGACAAGGACGGCTGCAAAGACGGAAAGTGCGTCGGAACGGCGGTGAACTGCGACGATAAAAACGCGTGCACGTTGGACAATTGCAACACTGATGCCGGATGCAGCCACCAGAATCAGGCCATCGCTTGCGACGATAGCGACGCGTGCACGTTGGCCGACAATTGCACTGAGGGCACGTGCAAGTCGGGAAATTTCAAGGACTGCGACGACAAGGTCAGTTGCACCATCGACAGTTGTGACCAGAAATCGGGCGCTTGCTTGCACGCCGCACAAAATGGCCAACCTTGCGATGACGGCAATGCCTGCACCGGCAAAGACCTATGCGTCACGGACACTTGCAAAGGCACGGTGCTGGACTGCGACGACAAGAACAGTTGCACCGAGGACAGTTGCGACGTCGCTGTCGGCTGCGGCAATGTGCCCAACACCAAGCCGTGCAACGATAGCAATGCTTGTACGAACAATGACTTGTGCGACGGAAAAGGCGCGTGCATCGGCATTCCGATCGACGCCACGGTGAGTTGCAACGACAACAATCCGTGCACGGGCGATTTTTGCGAGGCAGCGACCGGTTGCAAAGCGGCGCCGCAAGCTGGACCGTGTGAGGATGGAAACCCTTGCACAAACGGCGACTTGTGTGGTGCGGGCGTCTGCAAACCGGGCGGCAACATTTGCGCTTGTGAAAGTGATGCCGATTGCAAAAGCAAAGAGGACGGCGATTTTTGCAACGGCACGTTATTTTGCGACAAGGCCAAGGCGCCCTATGGCTGCAAAGTGGATTCAAAAACGGTGATCGTGTGCAACATCGCCAACGACACGACCTGCGCCAAGACGACTTGCGTCAAGGACAACGGAAAATGCGTGCAAAACAGTGAGGTTGACGGAAAAGGCTGCGACATCGACGCCAGCGTGTGCACCAATGGCGACAGTTGCAAGGGCGGCTTGTGCGTTGCCGGCGCCAAACTGGTGTGCGACGACGCAAATCCTTGCACCGACGACGTTTGTGACGCTAAGACTGGCTGCGGCAAGGTCTACAACATTGCGGGTTGCAGCGACGGCAACGCGTGCACGGTGGGCGATACTTGCAACACCGGACTGTGCGTTGCTGGCAAAAAGACGGTGTGCGACGACAATTCTGTTTGCACTGTGGATAGTTGCGACAGCAAGACCGGCAAGTGCGTCTTTGATGGGACTGCGGTTGAAGGCGATGCTTGCGACGCCGATGGTTCGGTCTGCACGGTTGGCGACAAATGCAAATTGGGCCTGTGCGTGGCCGGTGCGGGCAAAAACTGCGACGACAGCAACCCTTGTACCGACGACAGTTGCAACGCCAAGACCGGTTGCGTGCATCTATTCAACGTGTTGCCGTGCGACGCGGACAACAATCCTTGCACTGTGGGCGACCTATGTGCCAACGGCAACTGCGGCGTCGGGCCAAAGAAAAACTGCGACGACAGCAACGTTTGCACGGTCGATGCCTGCGATACCCAAAACGGCAATTGCACGCATTTGGGCGCATCTTTGGATGGAAAAGTCTGCGACGACCTGTCCCTGTGCACGTTAACGGACAATTGCGTAGCCGGCGTGTGCAAAGGCGGCGCGCAAAAAAGCTGTGACGATGGCAAGGTTTGCACCACCGACACCTGCGACGCGCTCAAAGACTGTCAGCACTTGAACATCGACGGCGCTTGCAACGACGGCGATGCGTGCACCAAAGGCGATTTGTGCATCGTTGGGTTATGCAAAGGTATTTTGCTGAATTGCGACGACGGCAACGTGTGCACCGACGACATTTGCGGCGTCGCCGGTTGTGAACACAAAAACGTAGCAGATGCGACGACTTGCGGGGTCAATCTGCACTGTGTGGCCGGCAAATGCGTAGTGCCAAGCTGTGGCGACGGCTACGTCGCGGCGACCGAACAGTGCGACGACGCCAACGGACTATTGTGCGACGGCTGTGAGAAATGTAATAAATCCAAATACTTGCTGCTGGATGGCAAGGGCTGGGGCAGTATTGCCGACGCGTCACCGGTCGCGGGCATCAGCGGGCCGTTTGCGTTGGAGCAAGATCTGACGCTGGAAGCGTGGATCCGTTCGGACAATGCATCTGGCGACCAACCCATTATTTCTAAATCAGTTTTGGCCAATGGCGGTGCGGCTACCTTCAGCTTTGGCGTGGCGTCTGGGACGGGCAAACTGTATTTTGCGCAAAAGAGCAGTTTTGCAAGTGAAACTGCGACGTCGACAGGCGTTGTCGTGTTGAGCAAATGGACCCATGTGGCGGTGACGGGGACTGGGCAAGAAATTCGCTTTTTTATCAACGGCCAACCCGCGGGCAAAGCCACAATGGGCACCCAGCGCTTTGATGCCGTAGGTGTGCCGGTGCTAGTCGGCAAGCGCTACAATGACTCAAACAGTGCCTTGTTTATCGGTGGTATTGATGAAGTGCATGTGGCGGCGGCCGCGTTGCACGGCGGGCCTTTTGTGCCGCGGCGCCGCACCGCGCCGACTGCCGCGACCCGCGCGCTATGGCGCTGCGATGAAGGCGTGGGCGCGACGGTGGCGGACGCCAGCAAGAATGGCGCGACGTTGACGCTCAATGCGGCAGGTTTTTCAGCAGATAGCTGCTATGGCGCCGCCGCCGACAGTGCAGCTTGCGGCGACGGCAAAGTCGCCGCCGCATTTGAACAATGCGATGACAGCAACGGCGCGATGTGCGACGGCTGCGACGATGGCTGTCAATTGCAAAAGAATTTCAATGGATTGGGTGCATCGACTGTCCAAACCGCTGCGGTGGGTACTTGGGCCGCGGACACGTTTTGCGCGACTTGCGGCGCGACCTTTGAGTCATGGATCAAAATCGAGGCACCATCCAACCTCGCGGTCATCGCGGGGGTGTCGTGCGATGCCGCGTCCCTGATGTATGTCGGCGGAAACTTGACCTTTTATCGGCATGGCAACGCGTTGTGCAAAAGCGCAAAATTGCTCCAGGTTGGGCAGTGGTATCACGTCGCCGTGGCGTTCAATTGGTTGTCGGCAGGGGCTTTGGGTGAGGCGCGGTTGTACATCGATGGCGTGCTGGACAAAACCTGCGCGCTGGCGGGTCCGGTCTTTGATGCCAACTTGCTCAAAGAAGTCATGTTTGTCGGCAACATCGCCAACACGGCCAATAAAGTTGATCCGCCCACGGGCTGCGTGATCGACGGCGACGCCGCGCCCGGGACGACTTTCCCTGGTAAAATCGATGAGTTTCGCGTATCTCAGGGCATGCGCTACACGGATAACTTCGTGCCCGAACGGCGCCTGTTGCCCGATCGGCAGACGCGGGCGCTGTGGCATTTCAATGAAGGCATTGCCACACTGCAGGACGACAGCGGGCAGGCGGTGTCAACAGTAGTGGCCAAAGCGACTTACACGGACGACCTTTGCTTTGACGATGCCAAATCGGCAGCTTGCGGCGATAACTCACCGGCCAAATGGGAGGCGTGCGACTTGGGCGTTGCCAACGGCACGGGTAAGTGCGGCAATTTCTGCACGTTGCCGCAAAAGGCCGATTGCACTGCGGCCAGTTGGAACAACGGCTTGCTGTTCGCCCAACTGCCAAGTGCCCAAAATTCATTGGTTTATCCGGCGACCAACGGCACCCAAACCGGTTGGAGCGTTGAGGGCTGGGTGCGCATCCCGACTTATCCCGTAAATGGCAACGGCACCATCGTCAGTGTGGACGACAGCACCACCGGCTGCCCCCAACCCAGCAAACAGGAATGGATTATCGCCACCACGGTCGACGGCACGGACGCAAGCACCCTCGGCGGACTGGTCATCAGTTCAACCGCACCGCGGCGCGTTTGGAAGCTCAACACTTGGCAGCATTTTGCCATTGAATATGAGGGGGGCGGCAAGGGCTCATTTTGGGTGGACGGCTACAAAGTTCGCGATTTCAGTGGCGTAAGTTCGCAATGGAGCGCAACCTGCCTGATGCACTTGGGCACAGCGAGCGGTACAGCCATTTTGGGCGCGCAGTTGGCAAGCCTGCGGCAGTCGACCAAAGTCCGTTACGGCCAAGCATTTTCGCCGGCTTGGACGCTTGGCAATGATGCGGCGACGTTTGCGTTCTGGGATTTTTCTGAAGCGACGGTCGGCAACGCCGCTACTGCGACCGGCGTGCCGAACGGTTTGATATCAATGAAATCAAATGACAAATGGTTGAAATCCGGCCCAGGCTGCCCGCCGTAACCGCCGCAATCGACTAACCGCCACGTTTGCAAGCGCGCCATTTCTGGGCAAACTCTTGTCCGCGTTGGCTCATTGCTGCCAGCGCTTCAGGAGTCCAGATCCATGAAAATGCAGCCAGTTTCGCAGGAAATGTTGCCCAAAATTGTCCAAGCAATGGTGAGTCATTTCCTGTTTAAGCCCGTAAGTGCGCGTGTTCTTTCAGACATGTGCGGACAATGCGTGCTGATCGCTTACGGTCCTGAAGAAGTCATGCTCACCCAAGGCGAAAAGGCGGAAAACCTGCTGCTGGTGCTGCGTGGGGAGGTGGCGCTTCGCGTGCAACTGCATGGATTAAAACAGCGTTTTGAAGTCGAGCGCATCAAGCCAGTTGAGGTCGTCGGTGAGATCGATTGCCTACTGGAGCAGCCGCAGCGCTTGTTTGCCGTCGCCCTCGATCAAGTGCTGGTGCTGCAGATTCCGCAAATGGTGCTGCGCAGTCTTTTTGAGATCGCGCCGTCTTTTGGCGGCGCCTTTGCCAAATTTGCGGCGCTGCGCTGGACGCGGGATGCGCGACCTGTGCCGCTGCCCTGGTACGACTTGGCCGCGCAACCGCCAGCCATAGACGTCGCAAAGATGTTGCCGCTCGCGTTTATCGAGCGCCAGCGCGTGCTGCCCGTGCGCTCCGCGGGCAACTTGCTCACGATTGGCTTTGTCGACGATTTGACATCCAAAGTCATGACGTCCGTGTTGTCTTTGGTGCAAGGCATGGAAATTGTGCCCGTTACTGTCGACGCTACAGCGTTCAACGCGGTGTTGGGCGCGCTGCAATCCGCCGACGCGGCAGAAAAAGAAGCGAACAGTCCCAGCGGTGGGGCAGCGGGCGCTGCCGGTGCTTCAGGTGCTGCCGCAGGTGCGGCAGGGGGAGCGACGGGCGCTGGGCCGAGCACCAGCAAATTGGGCCAAATGAAGCCGGCGGTCAACGTCGTGCTGTCGGCACCCAAGCTTAATCCCATGTTAAAACGCATGGTTGCTGAAGGCGCGTCGGATTTGCACCTGTGCGCCGGCCACCGCCCGCGCTTTCGCATCGATGGTGAGGTGCGAGAAATCGTCGACGCCAAAGTGCTAAACGATATTCAAGTCTACGAATTGCTCGAACCCGGCATGCCACAGCGCAACCGCGACCAGTTCTTGACGGACAACGACACCGATTTTGCCTATTCGCTTCCCGAGGTTGCGCGCTTTCGCGTCAATGTCTTTCGCGATCACTTGGGTATCGGCGCGGTGCTGCGGCAGATTCCACAGAAAATTCTGACGCTTGAGCAACTCGGTCTGCCGCAGGGCGTGCAGCGTATGTGCGACAATCCCAAAGGACTGGTGCTGGTAACAGGGCCTACCGGTTCGGGTAAATCGACCACACTGGCGGCGATGATCGATTACATCAACCGGTCGCGGCGCACCCACATCATTACGTTGGAAGATCCGATCGAATTTGTGCACAAGTCTCAGAAAGCTTTGGTGAATCAGCGTGAAGTCGGACCGCACACGCTGAGCTTTGCCCGCGCGTTGCGCGCCGCGCTGCGCGAAGATCCGGACATCGTGCTGGTGGGCGAATTGCGCGATCAGGAAACGATCCAGTTGGCTTTGGAGACGGCCAATACGGGCCACTTGGTCTTTGGCACGTTGCATACGTCGACCGCGATTTCCACCATCGACCGCATAATCGACGTGTTTCCTCACGAGCAACAGTCGCAAATTCGCGCAGTTGTTTCTGAAGTGCTCAAGGGCGTCGTGGCTCAGACGCTGCTGCGCCGCAAAGGCGGCGGTCGCGTGGCGGCGCTTGAAGTCCTTGTGGGTTCGCACGCGGTGTCAAATCTGATTCGCGAAGGTAAAAACCATCAAATTTTCAATATCATGCTGACTTCAAAGGCCCAGGGCAACATGCTGCTCAATGAACAGCTGGAAAAACTGGTCACCGACGGCAAGGTCGAGTTTGACGAAGCGATTATGAAATCACTGGATAAAAGCGATTTTTCCAAACGCTTCGGCAAAGATTATTTCGAGAAATAGCGACATCACGGCAAAAAGCGTGCGCGTTCGGCGGGCGTCGGCATCCTGCACGACTCCTTTTGGCCAAACCAGCGGATGCGGTTGCGTGAAATCCAGTCGTAAACCACGTTGCGCAGACCCACCGGCACAACGCGCAACAGTGCGATCACGCGATAGATTCCGCCCAAATGCCACGCCACACGCAGCGCAGCGTCAGACCGCGTCCACTGCCGGTCGCCTTCGACCAAGATCATCGTCGTCAGCTTGTCGTCGGGTTTGGTGCCCAAGCGGGCTTGGGCCGTCTCACCCTGCAAAGCTGCAAAAACAAAGACTTGTTTGTGATCGCGCTTGAGAATGAAATCGACCGCGGCGTTGCAAAGCCCGCACACGCCATCAAAAAACAAGATGGGTCGGGTCGGCTTTTCTGTCAATGTCCGCTCGCGGCGACGTGTGCCTCATAGGCGGTCGCGTCGATCAAATTGGTGAAATCACTGGATTCTGGCCGAATTTTGACCATCCAGCCCGCGCCGTACGGGTCGCTGTTGACGAGTTCGGGTTCGGTAGTGAGGCGATCGTTGGTTTCGGCCACGGCGCCGCTTATCGGCGCGAACAATTCCGAAACGGACTTGGTCGATTCAACTTGGCCAAAAGTTTCACCGGCATTGAGGTCGGTGCCCTCTCCGGGCAATTCGACGTAGACCACGCCACCCAAGGCTTCCTGAGCAAAATCAGTAATGCCGACAGTGACCGTCCCGTCCTCGGCGACAAGGGCCCATTCGTGGTCTTTGGTGTACAACAAGTGTGCTGGAATGCTCATGAAAAACTCCAAACGTTAGGCGCCAGCGTGTGCGGCGCAAAAAAAGGTCCACGGTCCAGATCAAGGGGCCGCACCAAAAGGGAACGCGACGACTTCAGCTTTGCGCAATTGCCCGCGCAAGGAAACCTCAACAACAGTGCCCAATTCCGCAAGCGCTGGCGGCACATAGGCCAATGCGATCGCGATCTTGAGCGAGGGGGAATGCGTGCCGCTTGTGACAACGCCGACTTCGATGCCATCGTGCCAAACGGCGCAGCCGTCGCGGGCAATGCCGCGATCGATCATGCGCAAGCCGACCAAGCGCTTGCGCGGCCCCGCGGCTTTGGCTGCCACGAGCGCGTCACGTCCGACAAAACCATTGGGTTTATTGAGTTTAATTGCCCATCCGACTTTGCCCTCTAGGCCGGTCGTGACGTCGTCGAGTTCATGGCCGTAAAGCGCGTAGCCCATCTCCAAGCGCAGCGTGTCGCGGGCACCGAGGCCTACAGGACTGATACCAAACGGTTTTCCAGCTTCCAACAGCGCGCGCCATAGGTCCGAGGCAATTTCAGGCGGCGTGTAGAGTTCAAAGCCGCTTTCGCCGGTATAACCGGTTGTGGCAACGAGAATATTGGCGCCGTGAAAGTCGTGAACCCGAATGCGGTTGCGCGGTAGGCCGATGGCTTCGCCGGGTGAGACAAGTTGCAAAATTTCAGAGGCTTTGGGTCCTTGCAACGCGATCTGGGCAAAATCGTCGCTGCGATCAACCACGCGCGACGGCTTGAGCGCGTGAGCGCGCATATGCGCGAAGTCTTTGTCTTTATTCGAAGCATTGACGCAGATCAAAAAGCGCTCGACGTCCAAACGATAGACAAACAAGTCATCTACGGTGCCGCCGTCAGCGTGGCAGAGCAGGGCGTAGCACGCTTCACCGATCCCTAACGCGCTGACATCATTGGTGACAAGATGGTTCACTTCTTCGATGGCGCCTGGGCCATCGATGACGATCTCACCCATATGGCTGACATCAAACAATCCCGCGGCGTTGCGCGTCGCTTCGTGTTCGGCAACTACTCCACGTCCCGCGTACTGCACCGGCATTTCCCAACCGGCAAATTCAACCATTTGGCCACCGCTGACCAAATGCTCTGAAAACAATGGAGTTCGCTTCAAAATCGTATCGCCCATGAACGACCTCTTGCGCGGCAGGCGCGCACCGAACGTGTTTCGGGCTTTTGGCGGGCGATGTCAAGGAACGCCAGTTTGCGCAAACGAGGCGACGCGAAATCATTCCTTGACAACCTGTCAGAAAATGATAAACTGACACGGTGTCAGAGAATGACCCACTCGAGGGAACGCCGATGGCCCGCAAACCAGACCTTGAAAGAAAAAGCGAATTGGCGCTGGCGGCGTTTGAGGCGCTGCGCGCGCACGGCCTGGTCGGGGCGACGATGGGCGACGTCGCCCAGGCTTTGGGCATGAAACGGCCCACGCTCTACTACTGGTTTTCCGATCTGGGTGAACTTTTTGACGCCGTGCTAACGGCAATTTTGGCCAAACAGCAGGCCTACGTGCTTGAACACCTTAACGTCGATGCGCCGCCGATCGAAGTGGTCGCGTCGTGGTTGCGCACGACTTTGGATTTTTATGAGGCCGATCCAGAGCTTATCAGCTTGCTGTTGCAATTTTGGGCGGTGGGTCGCCCCGACGCGGCGCAACGGGTACTCGATCGCGCCCGCGATCTGCTGGAGCCATTGCGCATCCAAGCCGTTGAACTATTAGCGCTTGCGGTCGAAGAGGGCCTGGTCTTGCCCTGCGATCCGGTTGGCGTGCTCGATTTATGCGTGGCCGTGCTTGACGGCTGTTTGGTGCAGCGGGTGGCCCGCGGCGTCGATCCGCGCCCGACTCTGGAACGTTTTATTGAACTGGTGCTGTTGCCTTTGCGTCCTCAAATACTTTGAAATTATATACTTACCTAGAAAGGAATTCCGATGAAAAAGCCCCACGTTGCGACCTCAGCCCTGGATATCGACTGCCGACCGCTGCCGCTGGCGGTTCTGCATCTGCGCGGAACCCAAGTGCAAATGGGTGAACAGCATGGTCGGTTGCTCAAGCAGATCGGCGGCTGGGAGCCTGCGCAGGCGTACTACCCTAAAATGGTGGGACAAATGATTCGCGGCGGTGCGATCCATCCGTTTGACCGCTTGGCGCCGACATTGGCCCAACCGCTGATTGCGCTGTTGACTCAGCGGCTTTTGCGCCACCGTCCGCGTGAGTTGCGTGCGCGCACGAATGCGTTTTTTACGGCGCTCGGCGTCAGCGTCGATCAGGCGCAGCATATTTTGGCTATGGATATTTTTCAGAATTTTATCGGTCTGGCCGGCCGTCACGCGCTTGGCCCTTTTGCCGATCCGTGGTTGCAACAGGCCGTGCCAGCGTGTTCGACGTTGATGGCTTGGGGCGCAGCTACTGAAGATGAAAGGATTTTGCATGGGCGCAACTTCGACTTCCCCGGTGTCGGCATTTGGGATATGGCGCCAGCGGTGGTGTTTTGCACGCCCGACCAAGGCCCCCGCTACGCGTTTTCAACGACACGCGGCGCCGATACCCCCGGTATTACAGCGTGGAACGAGGAAGGGCTCACCGTTACCGCCCATACCCGCCTGCACCGCGATGTGTCGTTTTCCGGCGCGGCGATCGTCGACCTCTGTCACGATATCGCAAGAAATGCGACCACTTTGAAGCAAGCTGAAACCATCGTGCGCGAGCGTCGCGTCGCCTCAACGTGGGGCTTGTCGATTTCGTCGGCCAGTGAGCGGCGGGCGGCAGTCATTGAATGCCACGCGGCGGGCGTTGCCGTCGTCGGTCCGGAAGGCGATCAACCGTGGCGCACCTGTACCAATCACTACTTAGCTGATTCCTTGCGCCCCCGCGAACTGGCGCCGTCGCCCGGCTGGACTTGGCACACCCACAGCCGCAAAAAGAGGCTGGAGCAAGCCGCACAAGCCGCCATTTCTGAGCAACCTTTAGATGTTGCAACGTTATTTGGCTGGCTTGGCGATACCCATGACGCAGATGAACCGGCCATGCAGCGTGTCGCTGGTGGTGTTCTGGCCCAAGCGACCAGCGTCCAGAGTGTTGTTTCCGATCCCGAGCGGCAAACTCTGCACCTCTCCGTGGGCCGTTGCCCGACAGGGCGCGGTGGGGCGTATGCCGTGAAGTGGGATTGGGATTCGCCAGTTGGCGTTCAAGAACTGCAAGTGAACGACGCACCCGTGCACGCGCAAGTGTCGCGATTCGATCGCGATGAAGACCAAGCGGCCCACCGGCACTATTTGCGCGCCGCCCAAGTCGAGGCCCAAGGCGGCGATCCGCATGTTGTCGGCCATCACCTGACAACCGCAGCGGAATTGTTGCCCGACGAACCGACTTTGCAGTTGATGTCAGGTGCCGTCGCGCTGCGCCGCGGAGACTTGACTGGTGCGCTCGGCCTTTTTGAACGCGGCATCGCAGCCGAAAAATCAGCATTTCCGCGCGGACGCCTGCACTTGTGGGCATCGCGCGCGGCCGTGCACTTGGGCGACGCCGCCGCCACCGAAAAACACCGCCAAGCGCTGCTGGCCTTGCCGCACCCGTTGCTTACGCCGCTCAAAGAAAGGGCGCGAGAAGAGCGGAACAAGCCCTATGCGCTCCGGAAACTGCGCACGGTAGCTCTGCACACACTTTTGGGCGATATAGGCTGAAATCCCAAACTACGCCGCTTTGTCAGCCGCAATATGGCCGCGAAAAGCATCCACCGTATTTTTCATAAGCATCGCTATTGTCATCGGTCCGACCCCACCTGGCACCGGCGAAATCGCTGAAGCGCGCTGTTTTGCCGCGTCAAAATCGACATCGCCGGTCAATTTTCCCGCTTCATCGCGGTGAATGCCGACATCGATAACAACCGCCCCTTCACGAACCCATTGCCCGCGGATTAGGTGGCGCTGGCCTGCGGCGGCAATCAGCAATTCCGCTTCTTGCACAGCCGTTTGCAAGTCGAGCGTGCGGCTGTGCGCGATTGTGACCGTTGCATCGGCATTGAGCAAAAGCAACGCCATCGGGCGGCCAACAGTGATGGAGCGGCCCACCACAAGTGCCCGTTTACCTTTGATTTCCCAGCCGGTTTGCGCAGTGTGCCGCGCCAACATGTGCATGACGCCCGCGGGCGTGCAGGCAACAAGCCTTGGCGTCCCGCCCGCTAGAAGCCCCAGATTCTGCGCCCCAAAACCGTCGACATCTTTGTCAGCCGCGATGCGCGCCACGATTTTCGCACTGTCGATCTGCCGCGGCAGAGGCAACTGCACCAAGATGCCGTCGACGCGATCGTCGCGATTCCACTGATCTATGATGGCAAGCAACTGGTCGGTTGTCGTGTTGCCACCCAAGCGTTCGGCAAAAGATTGGATGCCAATTTCCGCACAAGCCTTCATTTTGCCGCGAACGTATACCGCGGATGCCGGATCATCGCCGACAAGTGCAACCGCAAGTCCCGGTGCGCGATGGCCTTTTGCGCCGATGGCCGCAACAACCACGCGCAATTCGGCGCGCAGGTCCGCCGCGATCTGTTTGCCGTCTAACAAAAGTGCCATGCAATGCTACCTTGAGCCCAAACAGGTGTGGCTGATTTCTTCAGTGGTGTTAGCGGAATTCACGCACGCCATCATGGTGTTGGAGATCTGCTGTCCTTCGCACGCCCGCAATTGCACAGCCAACGTCGCGGACAACTCGCGGGCGCGGCGCAGGCTGAGGGCCGGATCGCGGTAGCCTAACTCGCGCAACTCGACTTCGACAATTCGCCTGAAAATCGCACGACAATCCGCGGTCGTGGCCGGCCGTCCATCGCCGCAGCCCGCCAAAGCCAGACACCAAAGCCAGCGCCGTTTCATCGCGTGAACCTCAAGCGGATCGGCGGCGATTTGTCGCGGATCGGTGTGCCGGTTTTGTCCAACGCCGGATGAAATTTCGTCCGCATGGCGCACGCTTGCGCAGCTTTGCCAAAGCCGTGTCCCGGATCTTGCAAGATCGTCACCGATTCGGCAGTGCCGTCGGCGCGCACAACCGCGCGAATCGTTACGGATTGTTGGTTGATCTGCGCTTCATCGGCTTCGTCAGGCCACGCGCAGTTCCAATCCTCGCCATCCAAACTGACCGGTTGCGATTTGTCCTCGGCCGCTGGCTCTTTCAATTTATGCTTTGTTTCAACCGGTTGTGGTGGTGCCGGCACTGGAGTGGTCGGCCCTTTTGCTGCTTCGCCCGTACCGCCCACCGTCGTTCCCGTGCCGTCTTGCGCTGTTACGCCACCGGGCGCTACCCGTGCTTGTCCAGACACGATCGTGGCGCCCGTCAGGTCGGCGGTCTCGGCGGCAGGCGCCGTCAAAACTGCTGCAGCCGCTGCGGGTTTGGCCACAGGACGGGCGCGCTCGGGCGCCGCTTTGGGTGCGGCGGCGGGCGGCAGAACGGGTGGATCGCTGGCGACGGGCGGCGGCGGCGGCGCTGCCTTGGGCGCAGCAGGCGGTTTGGGCGGTTCAATCGCCACTTCGCGAGTCAATTCGCGGTGTACCTGGGCGGAAATGTCGGCGGCCCAAGCATCCAAGCGCGCACGCTGGCCCAGCGCACCGGCGGCAATGGCGATATGAAACGCCAACGCCAACCCAATCGCCGCGACAAGCGGCATCTTGCTCGACACGCGCTCGCTGAACACGACATCGACTATCCGAACAGATTCGCTCATTTCGGCGGCTCCGCGTCGGACAGCGCAGCAGTGGCGAGTGCAATCTTGTACAAACCGCCTTGGCGCAGCAGATCCATCGCGTGCACCACGCGGCGGTGCGGGACATCGCCATCCGCCGCCACAACGGCCCGGACTTCCAAGTCTTTTGCCTTCGCCGCGCCCGCCATGCGCTTGACTTCCTCCTCATTGGCCACCGGCTCGCCGTTGATCAGAATTGGCCCTTGCCGTGGCACAACTACGCTAAAAATCACCTGCACTTGCCCCGCACTCGCCGCTTGCGGCAGGTCCATCGTCAGCGCGGGATTGACCACAATCCGCGCGGTAACGATGAAAATGATCAGCAACACCAGCACGATGTCGACCATCGGCGTGACGTTGATCCCTGTAATCATGCCATTCTGTTCGCTATTGCCGCTTGCCATGGTTAAGCGTCCTTTGCGTCCGGCGGTTTGGCCGACAGATAGGCCAGCACCAACTGCGACAAAGCCTCAGAACCCTGCAACATTTGCGCAATCGTGCGGCTAAACCAGTTGAACAGCACCACGGCGGGCAGCGCGACCGCGATGCCAACTGCTGTAGTAACAAGGGCTTCGGCGATGCTCGACATCACTGCTTGCGACGCGGCTTGGCCGGCACCGCCGTGGCCGGGGCTAGAGTGGCCGAGTTCCTCAAATGCCTCAATGACGCCAACGACGGTGCCGAACAGCCCGATAAAAGGCGCGTTATTGCCAAGTGTCGCCAGGTACGCCAGCCCTCGCTCGAGTTGCGATCGCTGCAGCGCCATCGCGCTATTCATCGCCTTCTCAGCCGCGACTGGCCCTAGATGCGCCAGCCGCAGACCGGCAACCGCAATTTCGGCAGCGACACCGCGGTCCCGCAAATTCGCGATCGCCACATTCAGGTCGCCCGCCGCCAAATCGCGATCAAGTTGCGCCGCCAAAATGCGCAAATCCGCATGCCGCTTGCGCAAATACCACCAGCGCTCGAGCGCGATACCCAGACTTGCAACCGAAAGCAGCGCCAACAGCCACAGGATCCACCCGACACCGGCGTGAAGCAGCCCTTGCTTAACAATTTCAATGACATTCATGCGGACCTTGGCGTTCTACTGCGGTGACGGATAGTTGCGTTTGACATAGCACAATCCGTCGGAGTTGAGGTGGCCCAGCGTGCTGGCGTTGTACCGCACGTAGTCGGCGAAATCGGTGATATCGGTCGCGGAATTACCCGCTGGGTTGATGAGGATGCCGCCAGTCTCATAAGTCATCTTCTCGCCTTTGGGTGGCGTGAAATCGTCGACGCACCAGCGCCATGGCACTGCTTTGCCGTTGCCATCGGTAACTGGGGCAATCGATTGGCCAACGTAGTCCTGCATGGTTGCCGAAACGCTGTCGCCCTTGCCGGCAAATTTGGCTGCAAAAGCGTCAAAATGCGCCGCCGCATCGTGTTGCACAGCCTGCCAGAAAAAATGATCGGTGTGAAAAGTCAGCTGCGCCACCGCGTAATCATTGGCCTTGACCGCGATGCCGCGCTGATTCTCCTCACCGGCAAAGGCCTTGGCCGGTGCATTGTCCGGATTTTGGCAGTTGGCGTAGGTTGTCGGCATTTTTAGGCCGAATTTGAACTTCACCACTTTGGGCAGGGCGCCAAAATCGTACGGCGCGCTGGCTTTGCAGCTTGTTTGCGTGCCTTTCCACGTGGCAACGCCTTCTATCAGGATCGACTGTCCCGCCGCGACCAATTCCTTGTACGCCAACAGATCCGCGGCATCGAGGTTGACGTTTTTCGCAGACGCTGCCGCCGCAACGGCGTCAAAGCCAAATGCATAGCGATCATCGAGTGCAAATGCCGCATTGCCGTTGTCGTTTTGCGTTGTGACCGTCAGCAGCGCCACGGCCTGCTCGTCGCCGCCTCCCTTGCCCTCGAGGGGGCCACCTTTGTGGAGTTCGACCGCCCATGGTCCGTTCCAATGGGCGACGACGGCATCGGTCTGCGACTGATCTGTAGGCACTTTATCCGGATTTTGCGAAAGCGTCAGGTGGTCGACCGTCACCAGCACGCGGGTGAAGCGAACGTCCCAACCGTCCACAAAAGCCACATCGTCCTTGCTCGCTGGCGGAAAAGCGTACCCGCCCAGCGCCAAGGCCTCGCCTGAAATCGTGAACGTGATCCCTTTGCCACCGCCCCCACCGCCGCCAGTGGCGGCAGATCCGCACCCCTCAACGCAGGCGATCGCTAGAAACCATAAATAACAACGCAAATGCTTACTCATGCGAAATCCCTTTGCCAGTTCACGGATGATCCCGCCACTGGAATTGCCACGGTGCCCGCGAGCGGATCGCCGAATAGAGGTTGATATCCGGCTGTTTTTCTCCCGCATCGCTAAAAAAATACAGTTGACTTTTGTCTGCAAGAACCGAAAGTTGCGAAAAATCGACGTTGCTAAACCACGTGCGTGGGTCGACGCGAATTAGCAGACTGCCGTTGGGGGCGAGCGGAATATTGATCGGGATGGGCGATACAATACGCTGTTTGCACATCGGATTTGCGCCGGGTTGTGCGGGGTCGCTGGGCGGGACTTGCCGCGTCTTGCCGATGTGCAACTGCCCCTCAAAGGCATATTCCACGCCTTGTTTGCTGGCCGTGCCTGCCAAGTCGACAATGACGGTCGCATCGTCCTCGGCATTGACGTCGCCGCCCGAAAGCCAAATTTCGCCTGTAGCGGCGGAGTCTTGGGTGCCGCGGCCCAACGTCGGAAAATTTTGCGGCAGCGGGCTTAGGCAGTCCACATCTAGTGGCGAAGTAATTTCAGCTACATATATCCCTTGCAGGATGCAACTGGTCGCCTGCGCGCCCGAAATCGATACGGCTCGGTTGAGGTAGACTGCACCGACGTGCAGCTTGGCCCGCGTCAAATTCACTTTGAAGTTCAAGCCGCTGGTGAAGCTGGCTGGTCCGCCGCCAAAGTCTGCGGGACCGGCCATGGCGGCGCCAAATTGCAGGATTGCGCTACCGGTTGAGTCGGTGGCACAGCCGCAAAATAGCAAAATCAAAGGGAGTATCGTGAGAATACGTGTCACTTCTCGCCTCCAAAGTGCAGCGCCAAGGTCAACATGACCGAACGCGGTGGCGCGGCCGAAAAATGCCGAGCCGGCACCAACGTAGGCGCCGCCTGACCCTGAAAATCAGATGAGTAATTGAACTCGCCCGATCGCTGCTGCAGATCGAAAAGGTTGGTTCCGGCCAGCGTAACCTGCCACAATTGCCAGCGAAGACTGGCACTTGCGTCGGCGGTATAATAGGCTTGTCCGCGCTCGCCGTAGGGCAAGGGTCGCGACGCGATATAGCCGAATGCGACGCCAGTCGACATTTGGACCGGTAACGCCTTCAAAAGCCACGGCAATTGCTGATGGTACGCGGCTTCATTGCGCGCGACGAATTGCGGGATGTACGGCATGAGCAGGTGGGTGTCGTCAAACGACGCGCGCACCAGAGTTACGCTCAGCGAGTTATCAAAGGCCTTGTTGCCAATGCGAAAATCGCTCATCGCGCCGACGCGCGTGCTGCCGCCGCCTAAGGTGTTGCGTCCTTCGGCCTCACTAAACGACAGGTCGCGATCGACGTGGGTCCAAAAACCAGAAATGCGCGAAATAAAGTCTAAATCCGCGATTTCTGTGTGGTACCGCACCCCTACGTCGCCCTGTTGCGCACTCGCAAAAGGTGCAGCGATGTCTTGCGTCACATACTGCGGATCGATCGAGCGAATGCCAATCCCCCAACTGCCCGATAGCACTGTGGACTTTTGCGGAGTGATTTGGATCGTGGCCCGCGGCAGGATGGCCGTGCCCATGGTCGACGAACGCTGGACTGCTTCGCGGTACAGGCCAAAGTTCTGTTGATTCAGGCAGCTGGCGTCGCCCGGCGGGTTGATCTTGGACGGATGGGCGACACTTTGGACGGCGCATCGATCCAACACATTGTAACTCAAGGCCTCTGCTCGCACGCCGCCGCGCAGCGCCAGCCATGATGCGGGGTGCAAGTCGACGTCGCTGTACAGCCCCACGTCGCCAAGTGTTGAATCAATATCGGTATCCAGCTTGTAGGGCGCATTTGTCGCCGCTTCAATGCGGTAAGACTGACCAGACGACCGATCGCCGCGGGCAAAATAGCCGATCTCTACTTCGTGTTTGCGTTGCAGCGCCGCGAATTGCCAGCGCCCATGACCCGTTAACCCTGCGGTGACAGTGTCTGTCGCCCGATCGATCAGGTCGCCGCGTTGGCCGTGCGGATTTTGCAACGGCGTCTGGGAATCGAGCAAAAATCCGGTAAAATTCTCACGGTTACGACTAGAACGCCATGTAACCCATGCCAAATGTTCGCCGTGAAAACTGCCGGCGTTGGTTTCATGCGCGACCCAAGTGCCGTAACGCGAGACGTCGCCGCCTTGCTTGGTGTCGTAAGTATCAAAAAAACCTACCCTTCCGTCGGCAAAATCGTCTTGGCGCACGACGCCTGCGCTGTGATAGCGCGCCGTGTAGGCGCTCGCGCCGATGCGAAACCTGCCTGTTTTTGATGTATCGCCGGCTAGTTGCGCCAGCGCTGTTGCGCGTTGACTATCGCGGTTCTGCCCGTAACCATTGGCTGAATGCACTTCAGCTGCGGCAAAGTTGTCTTCGTCGCGGTCATCGGGGCGAAAAAGCCCGAGAGCCCGCCAAGCGCCAAACGTGCCGCGGCTCAGGCTCAGTTGCGCGCCGGGATCGGCCAATCCAAGGTGAAATTCAGCACTTCCGGCCACGGCATAGTTGCCTTGTCGCGGATCAAACGGGCCCTCCACCACGCGCAGACGCTGGACCAGTTCCGGAATCAGGAAGTGAAGGTCAGCATAACCATTGCCATGCAAGTTCCCGCTTTCATTAACAGGAACGCCAGCGACGCTAAACGCAATGTCTTGACCTTGACGGGCATCAAAGCCACGCAAGAAGACCTGCTCGGCGTGGCCATCGCCGCCCTCATTGGTCAGCACCACGCTCGGCGCCAAATTCAGCAGATCTGTCGCGCCCTTGCGCGGCACAGCGTGCAAGGCCGACGTGTCAATTTCAAAATCGGCGTTGCCGCGATTGGCCGCTTTTACTTTGCCGCGCACCGTCACTTCCACGACAGCTTCGTCCGCGTCCGCTGTCGGCAAGTCATTTGTATTTACAGTCAGCTGAGTCGGCAGTGGTAAAGGATTACTTTGCATTGGCGCCGGGCGCACAGGCATAGGCGCGCTAAAGCCGACGGGCACGCGGATGCGGCACGCGAGCGCCTTGCCCTTGCGCGCGGCTGGGCGAAACTTCCAAGTTTTCAGCACCTTTTTTACAGCCGCGTCGCGTTGCGCGTCGACACCTCGGAAAATATCCACTTGCGTGACAAGCCCCTGTGTGTCGATCGCCACGTCGGCCAGCACCGTTGCATCTTGGGCCAAGGGCAGCGCACCAACAGGTTCCTCGACGAGCGGCGTCTCCAGCGCGACAGGTCCGGTAAGCGCATCTTCCGCTGAAGTTTCGGCATTTGCCCAGCGCACCGGCGACTCTGCAATGCATACGACGAAAGCGATGGCGCAGAGCCCAGCAGCGCGTCGTCCGTGATTCCAACTAAAAAGCCAAGTCATATTAGAATCTTACTCGCACGATTCACTTTTCGGACGCGCGTCGCAGCAACGAACGCTAATCCAATTGCAACTCAGTTGCAATAGCAATTCGATTGCTGCTGCGTCCTTTTTTGGCACGTAATGCAACTTGACTGTATTTGCAACTCAGTTGCGTATGCGTTAGAACGGGCTTCATGGTTGGCCTTCTCACCTCGCCGCAATTGCACATCAGCCTGTTTGGCTTAAGCGCCGCTGCGCTTTTGAGCGGGCCGGTCCTGCTCCAATTTGCCAACCGTTTTACGACTTTGCTGCGCTTTATCGACGGCTTTGTGCTGGCTTTGGTGGCCGGCTTGGTCTTGGCCGATATTCTGCCCCACGCCATGGCCACCGTGGGCTGGTGGAGTATTGCGCTGGCCTTGCTCGGGTTTGCTGGTCCTAGTGCCATTGAAATTCTCCTGCGCCGAGCCGCCCATGGCGTCCACACCGTCGCGCTGTTTATCGGCATGTCGGGCTTGGCGTTGCACGCGGGCATCGACGGTTTGGGTCTGGCGGGGGCAGGGCACAGCGGTTTGCAAGATGGTGTAGCTATTGCGATTTTGGCCCACCGCCTGCCAGAAGGCATGGCGATCTGGTGGCTGGTCGGGCGTTCGCGCGGGCCTCGGCTGGCGGCCGTCGCCCTGGCGTTGGTCTTGGTGCTGACGGCCAGCGGAATGCTTGTAGATTCAGCTGCTACGGTACTGGTCGACAGCACGCCGCTGGCAGCGCTGCAGTCCATTATTGCAGGCACGTTACTGCATGTGTTAGTTCACCGACCACACAATAAAATCCCGCAGGACAAGGGAAAAATAGACGTCGCCGTTGTGCTGGGAACCATATCTGCCATCGTCGTCGTGGCGTTGCTGTTGATTCTCGATGGCCACGAAGGGCACGAACTGCTGCACCACCGCAATTTTACTGCAGAATTGCTGCATGTCGCGCTCTGCGTGGTGCCGACGTGCGCGGTCGCGTTTGTGCTGCTGCCGCGCTTATCCGGCGGACATGAACATGAACATGAACATTAACGCCGATTTAT
>CAMDBH010000023.1 GCA_945889325.1 Klebsiella pneumoniae | reverse complement strand
CTGGGCCGCGCTCGCGTCCTGTCCCGGAGGGACATCTCGAACTGTAGCGGTGGACTTCAGTCCAACGCGTTGCCGCGATTGAGGTTTTCTTCGATTATTGCCCGCGGCCTCAGCCTAACGCCCCGTGATCGTTCTTGCGATAGCCCTGCAATTCCGACGTGGCGCGATCGCCCGCATTTGCTATGATGGCGACGTTGAACGCGGAGGTTTTGTGGTCTACGGCAGCAGATGGGTGCGATTGTGGGGGTTTGGGCGATTGGTCGCCTGTGCCGCGTTGTCCGCCATTTTTGCGTGTTCGACCCAGACCGCCGAGGAAGTGCCTGTTATTGGTGAGGATTTGCATCCGCTAGCCGACATCGCAGCGGATACATCCGCGCCCACGCCGCTGGACGCCAAGCCGCCCGTCGATGCTACAGCCCTACCTTGGAGTCAAACACCAGATCATCCTGTGCTTTCATTGATTTCACCGGCGCAAGGTTCCGATGCTGGCGGCAACGTCGTTTTGTTGACCGGCCTCAATCTCGCTAAAGTTGCCACGGTTCGTTTTGGCCAATCTCCAGCGCTCGCTGTTGAAGTGTTGACCGACGAATTGTTGCGGGTGACCGTTCCGCCGCGCCCGTCTGGCACCGTCGACGTGACCGTGGTGGTGCCAGATCGCGAAGATGCCGCCTTATTACAAGGCTATCGCTACATTGCCAATGTGGCGATTACAGCGGTTGCCCCAACCGGCGGGCCAGCCGGCGGCGGCAACGTCGTAACGCTGACAGGTACCGGCTTTACGCAGCAAAGCCTGTTTATTTTTGGCGAAAAGTTGGCGCTAGCCCCGGTCATCCTCGATGACCACACCGCAGCCGTGATCGCGCCGCCGGGCAGCGCGGGTAAGGTGAAGATCTATGCGGTCAATTCGGACGGAACTGGCGTATATAAAGCGGGTTATACCTATCACGCCTCGCCGCGGGTGGACAAAGTTGAACCGGCGATTGGCTCGGTGGCGGGCGGCTTTGTGCTGCATTTGACCGGCGATGGCCTGCTTCCGGTCGGCGCAACGTTGCAATTGCACAAAAGCTCCGTATGGTTACAAGCAAAGATTGCACTAGCTGATGGCGCCAAGTTGGACGCAGTGATGCCAGCAGCGCCCGAACCTGGCAGCTATGATGTTATCTTTGTCAACGAAGACGGCAAGGTGTACCTGACCAAGGCCTTTACCTATGTAGATCCCGCAAGTCCGCCGACCAAGCCCGAGCTGGTGTCGGTTGTGCAAAATGCCCTGCCTTCCAATAGCTTGCAAGCGGTCGATTTGGGCATTGTCGGACCGGTGACCACCAAGGAGTTGGCGGTCGCCACGGTGACCTTTGGCGGTAAAGCCGCAAACTTGCAGTGGAGTGCACTTGACTCCAGCGGCGCCAACGCAGGCGCGACCTTGCGGGTGCTGCCGCCTGCGACCGACGCCGTTGCGCTACCTCACGTCGTCGACATTGCAGTCGATCTCGGTGGAAACGTCCTCAAGTTAGCTGGATCGTTCACCTATTTGCCGCCGTCGGCGAAAATCACGGCTATCTCGCCGACCACGCTGGCTGCCGCGGGCGGAACCGCTGTGCAGATTAAGTACGAAGCGTACGGCTGGGGCAAGGCAATTGGCGTTAAAATTGGCGCACTGTCAGCTAGTTCTGTGAACAATGCCGTTCCGGGCGTCATGACGGGTTCTGCGCCGACGGGCGCTCCCGGCAGTGCCGATGTCACCCTGTTTTTTGCCAACGGCAAAACGGCGACGCTGAGCAAAAGTGTTCAATTCGTCAGCAATCAGCCGATGGTGGCCGCGGTTGTGCCGCATGTGGGCGCTCAATCCGGCGGCACATACGTCAGCGTTGTCGGCAGCGGCTTGGACAAATTGCAGTCGCTTTATTTTGCCGATCGCATTGTGAAGTCGCTTGAAGTCGTAGACAGCGGTCTGCTCCACATCCACACGCCGCCCGGAAAAGGTCCTGGCAACGCAACGCTTTATGCGTATTTCACCGGCAGTCCGCCGCAAACCATTGCGGATGGTTTTCGCTACTTCGATCCGGTGGCGAGCGATCTCGGCACTTGGGGCGACCCCATCGACGGCGCGGTCAACATCACGGTGCTCAACAAGGCCAAAGCGACACCGATTGCGGGCGCATCGGTCATTTTAGGCGACAATCTGGCCACGCCGCTGCAAGGCAAGACCGACGAAAGGGGGCAAATCACCTTGTCGACCAAAGGTTTGGTTGGCCCGGTCTTTGTCCACGCTAACAAGATCGGTTTCACCGCGGCATCTGTGCTCGCGTTGGGCGTTGAAAATGTGACGATTCGTTTGGCGGCAAATCCACCGCCGCCCTCCAACGGCGCCGGCGCACCTGCTGAGAAAAATCCCGCCCAGCTCCCCGACGGCATGCTGACTGGCACGGTTGTCGATGCGGAAAAATACACGGTTTTGCCCCCCGGCAATTGCAACGGCCACGACGTCGTCGCCGGGCACTGTGCCATTTGCGACAGCGACAGCCAGTGCGACCCAAACACGACTTGTGAATCGATGGGTTCGGCGCCGATTGCATTGGACGGGGAAGGGCAGCCTTTGCCGGGCGAAGCCACCGGATTGACCGCAATGGCCCACTATTGTGCTGCCAGTTGTGCCACAACCACGGATTGTCCCTCTACTTTTGAATGCGTTGATTTGAGTAAAGATTTGGCTGTCAAGCGCTTCCGCTGCGTGCCGCGCATCGGTGAGCCACAGATCCGCTGCCAATCGGCAAGTCCGAGTATTTACGGAGGGTCTGCGGCAAATTCCGATCAGGGCATCGTCGGGGCTGATCACAAATTTGCAGTCGCCGCCCATCCCGGCAATCAGGCTGTTGTGTGCTTTTCTGGCTATGTCGACGCAATCACGTCCGAATTTGTGGCGCTTAGCATGGGACTTGTGCGCGATCTCAACATTGAACCGGGCCAAAAAATCACAAATTTGAAAGTTCACGTGCAAATTCCGCTCAACCGCCAGATTCGCGTGCGCATGGATCGCGTGCCACTGGGGCCGGACGCGGACGGGATGCGCACGCTGACCGCGGCTTTGGATATCGGCGCTGCGGGTTACGTGCCAATGGGGACGATCAGCACGCTGCAACGCACCGACGTCCTGACGCTGGAACGGCAACCGGCGGCGACACTGTTTACGGGTGAAGGCTCTGATATTACTTATGAATTGTACGGCGGCATCACCAGCAAGTACGGCAGCGCGCCGCTGTCCATGGCACAAGCGACACAATTGCCCGTTGGGGGGTTTGATCGCTGGGCGGTAATGAAACCCGGAGAAAAGCTGGGAAAAGAGGGTCTTGAGGCTGCGGGCACGCTGCACGCGTTGGCGGAACGCGGCAATTTGCGCGTTGCCGTCGGCGAATCAGGGCGAATTTCCGTGTGGACGGGCGGGCTGTTCACACAACAGGCGAGTCCCACAGGCAAAAATCTGACTGCCGTGTGGTTGCCGCCCGACAGCCAAACCGACGGCTGGATCGGCAGCGACGACGGCCAGTTGCTCCGCCGCGATGCGCTAGGCTGGCACCTCTTCCCGCTCGCGCTCGGGGTCGGCGTGCGCAGCATTGCAGGCCAAGCCAGCAACGACGCGTGGTTGTTGGACAATGACAATCAGTTGCACCATTGGCAGGGTCAAGCTTGGCAAACGGTGGCTGGGCCTCTGGGCAAGCCGCCTTTCGTAAGCGGAAAAAATCCCCAATTCGTGCCGCCGTTTCCGCGCCAGCGCGCGTTGGCCAGCGCGCCCGACGACGTGGTCTTTACCGCCGGCGACGGTGGGCAGGTGTTCCGCGGCGAAACACAGGCAGGCAAGTTGATCTTCAGTGAAATCAACGCGTGGACGACGGCAACGATCCGCGTCATCGTGTGCAAAGCTGCAGACGACGTTTGGCTGGCCGGCGATCGCGGCTATCTCGGTCACTACGACGGTGCCGTTGTCACTGTTTTCACTACAGGTGTTGACAGACCGTTGTACGGTATCCGCGTGGGTGCGGGCAAATTTCCAGTGCACGTGGTCGGCGGCCAAGGAACTTGGGTGGTCGTGGACGGACCGGGCCAAGTCAGCGACCACAGCGTTCCCAGCAGCCGCGTAGATTACCGCGGTGTTGTCAGCACGTTGGATGGCGGCTTGGTCGCGGCGGGCGAACCGATCCTGCTGATGGGTCCTTACCTTGAAATGCCCTATCCGCTTGTGCCAAACGATGGCGGTACGCTCGGCCAAAGTGTGCAATGGCAGTCCGCGCCGGGCCTTACGCCGAGTTTCAATCTGATCCGCATCACCGACGAAAGTTACAACACGCGCTGGGAAATTTATGCCAGCGGTGAACTGTTCAAGGCGCCGCTGCCCGATTTCGGAAAAATGTTGGGCATGTCGCCGCTGGCTCCTGGCCCAGCGCGGCTGCGCATTTGGCGCATCTATTCGCCGAGCCTCAGTGTTGACAACTTCAACAGCAAGCTACTCAGTCAATATACATGGATTTCATGGGCTTACAACATCGTGTCCGCAAACGTCCCTCTGCCGTTGATCTTACCTACCGCGGGTGGCAGTGCCGGGCCCTTCGGTAAATAGGGCTGCGACAGGGAATGGATGCTTAAGCTCGTAAAAATGCTGATTTTCTCAGCGATTTGGTCGCTCTGGCTTGGCACCGCGGCATGGGCGCAACCCGTGGTACCAACGCCGGCAGGACAAAAGACCGGCCAGCCCAAACCCGTAGTGCCCATAGGTAAACCTGCCCCACCGCAGGCGGCACCGGGCGAAATCGACTGGCGCGGCTTGGACGAAGATGCGCGGCGCAAGCAGAGGGCCAGCGTGGGCACGATCGCGCCGCTGGTCAAAAATGCGCCGTACCGGATTGAAGTGGCCAGCGCTGACGCCACTAAGATCTCGATCACCAATGCATTTACCTTGGAGCGGCGGCGCCTGCTTGAAGCACCTATCGTGCATGGCTTTGCGTTCTCAAAGGATGGCGCATGGTTGTACGCCGTGCATGCCAATGTGGCGCTGAAGTTGGAACTATCTGCGGTGGATGTCGACACGGCGAAAGTGAACCCGTTTGGCACGTTGGATCTGCAAGCCAATGAGGTCGTGGTCGACGTGCTGGGCGATGGCAGTCTGACCAATTACGATGTGACTTTGCTCATTGGTGCTGGCGCAGCGCCAAACACCAGCGGTTGCGGCACCTGGACTGGGCAGCGCCGCGTGCGTATCCGCAAAGACCCGGCTGGCAAAGCGCTCGCCAAAATGGAGGCACGCGCAGGTTGGCCGGACACCGCGGCGGGCGGCAATCTGGGCAGCACCGCGCCCAACACCAAGTACCGCATCGGTTTGGCCAACGGTTCTCTGCTCGCATTTGGGCGCTTTGGCGGCGGTGATTTGAAGCTCAATCGCAGCGCTGTGCCTGCGGGTGTGTTTCATTTGGAGTGGATGGGCGACAGCGATGGCGTGGCGGCACTTTATCCACGCCAGGCGGCCGCCCATTGCGTGCAGCACGTCGGCGTGCGCGCCTACCGACGCGGCGACGGCAAGACGCCGGGCTGGGCTGAATGGACGTTGCCGGATCCCATCGATATCGCGCGCCGAGACTTGGCGCGGCGTCCGGACTGGACGCCAGATTTGATGCGTTTGATCGGCGTTGAGCCGCGCGGCATCGTTTTGATCGAACCGGCGCCGCGCTTTCGCGGTCAGGTCGCGCTCATCGCGCCGCCGTCGACGTTGTGGCCCCTTGTGCGACCGGGGGCGCGACCGCTGGCGACCACAGCCAGCGGGGGTTTGCGCATGGCAGAACTGCTGATGGAGCAAGGGGATCTGGACACGGCACAAAAGACTTTGGCCAAAGATGGCAAAGCGGGAGGCCCCGACGTCAACAAGTTGCAAGCGCGCCTGAAAAAACTTTTGGAGGTACGGCAACGCCGAGCTCAGGAGTTGCAACTGGACGTCCGCGACTTGCGATCCGACAAGTCCGGTCCGCCGCAGCCGGCCAAACCTGTTGCCAAACCAGCGGATGACAAGCCCGCCACGCCTGCCGCAGTGCAACCGTTGGACGGCGCCAAAGCGCCGACAGGCACTGCCAGCGTTCAATAATCCTAAAGCTTCAATATCACAACAGTGTTTGGGGCGACCGCCCAACGCTTCATCTCGGACAAATTTGGTCCGCCATTGACTTTGCGCCGTGGTGACCTAGGATCAGCGCAGTGCCGCTCGCGATTTGGCGCACACTTTGGAGCTTTGAATGCAAATTACCAGTACGGCCGTCAAAAAAGTGCGTGAAATGGGTGACAAACAACAGCCCGACGGTTACGGCTTGCGCATTATTGTCGATGTCGGTGGCCCAGAAGGGTTTTTTTACGATCTCGATTTTGAAACCCAAGCCCGCCCCGACGACCAAGTCATGGTGGCCGATGGGTTGACGGTCTACATCGACGCGAAAAGCCATGATCGTTTCAAGGACGGTACAGTCGATTATGTTGAAACCGCTGATTTTTCAGGATTTCATTTTGAAAACCCGAACAAGGGTTCGGGGCCGTCCGACGAGGCACCGCTAACCGAACGTGTGCAGTGGATTTTGGACAGCGAGATCAATCCGGGCGTTGCCGCCCACGGTGGCCACGTGGATCTGGTGGAAGTCCAAGACAACAATGTGCTTTTGAAGTTCGGCGGTGGCTGCCACGGCTGCAGTTCGTCGTCGGCGACGTTGAAATACGGCATCGAGACACGGTTGAAGGAAAAATTTCCCGAAATCGGCGAGATTATCGACGTGACCGATCACTCAACGGGCGAAAATCCCTACTACCAGCATTAGCTTTTGCGCGCGGGTGCGTTTTTTGCGCCGACTTAGATCTTGCGGGCAATCTGGGCGCTTTTGTGCGTGAGCATTTTGGTCACGCGCACCGGCTTGACCGGATCTGCCATGCCCTTGAGATAGACCTCAGGCAATTCAATGGCTTCCACGTGAGCTTTGACGGCTTCCAGCGTCGAGGGCGCGATCAAAACCTCGCCGGCTTTGGCGGCCGAACACAGGCGCGCGGCCAAATTGACGCCGCGGCCGAATACCGTGTAACTCATTGTTTGTAAAGAACCCACGTAGCCAGCGATGACTTGGGCCGTGGCCACACCGACGCCAATGCCGATCGGTTCTTGGTTCAGCGCCACGCGTTCGCGGTTGAATTCTGCAACGGTTTGCTGCATTTCCCAGCCAGCGCGCACCGCGTTGAGTTCGTCGTCGTCGGTGCCGAGCGGCGCGCCCCACAGGGCCATGACCGCGTCGCCGATGTATTTGTCGAGCGTGCCGTCGTGCGCAAAAATGACGTTGGAGACGCGTTCAAAATAGTCGTTCATTGTCGCGACCATCTCAACTGGCGGCAGGCGTTCGGTCAGGCTGGTAAAGCCGCGGATGTCGACAAAAACCACTGTCACAAGTTTAACGGCGCCGCCTTTTTCGATCACCAGATCGCCCGACACAATCCGCTCGACCAAGTTGGGCGAAAGCATGCGCGAAAGCGAGGAGCGCAGCGCGGCTTCTTCAAGCACCCGGCGTTGCAGCAGGACATTGTCAATAGAAATGGTAGCTTGACGCGATACCGCCGCCAAAATGGCCAAATCTTTTTCCGCAAACAGGCCCGAACTGATCAAAGAATCGACGTGCAGCACCCCGATCGCGCGATCCTGCGTCAGCAGCGGCACGGTCATCGACGACTTAATCCCCTGCAAAACAACGGATTGGGCGTTGCCGAACCGCGCATCCAGCCGGGCATCGGTTGACAGAACGGCCTCGCGCTTATCAAACGTTTGTTTGAGAATCGATCGCGGCACTTTCACTTCGCGTTCATCGCCGCCAAGCGCTGCACCTGCGCGAATTTTCATGGCCATTTGCACCAAGCGGTCGGCGGGATCGCCCTCACGCTTCTCATCGACAAACAGCACTACACCGCGATCGACCGGCAGCCACTCAAAGATCCGTGTCAACAGCTTGTCGAGCAATTCTTCAATATCATTCGCAGCATGCAGATCGCCCGACAGCGTGTACGCCAAACGCAGTTTCTCGTAATCGGCGCGCAACATACGATCGTCCAACACCAGATCAGCGCGGGCGAAATCGTGGGCCAAATCGATCTGCATCGTGGCGTGGATGCTGGCCGATGGTGGTTCCTCAACCGCTTGTTCCCGCATGGTATCCAGATGATGCGAGGGCAGTGATTCTTCACTGACCGAAAATCGCCAAGTGGTGCTGCCGATGCGGACCGTGTCGCCGTGGCGCAAGGCGGTCTGGCCTTCGACCAGACGATCGTTGCAGTAGGTGCCGTTGCGGCTATCCAAGTCATGCAAAACAAACAGCGTACTGCCCGGCCGCCGTGAAATGACCGCATGCTCTTTGGACACGAGGCGATCGACGATCTGCAAGCTATTGGTCGGCTGCCGCCCGATCGTCGTGACGTCGGACAACATGATTTCTTGTTGCGCATTGCCGCTGCTGACGCGGACGAGCTTGCACGGCACCATGACGAACTTCCTCAACGACGTGTCGGCCTGTTTATGACAACGTTGCTTTTGATTCCACGCACTTTGCCATGACGCAGCGTGATACCAGCGGCAACGAAGGCCACAGGCTGCACAAGGTAACACGCGCAGGCCGTGGTTGCCAAATCGGTCTCAGCTTTACCGGCAGCTGCGAGGGCTGGCGCAGCGTGTGCGACTGCGGTACTTCTGCCACATGCTCAAGCAGATCGTCACCCTGTTCCGCGCTTTGCCGATTTGGCTGCCCACCGCGGTCGCCGCCTTGCTTTGCGCCGCGCCGACTTTGGCGGTGCTCGATTATCACGCGAGTTTGTTGCTCGGCCCTGTCGTCGGCTTGTGCGCAGGCGTCCTGCACCTGCGTCAGCTGAGACAAATTCCCGTCTCTGCGCGCAGTTGGCTCGGTATGCTGGCAGGTCCTGCGATTCTGTTGCTGCTGGCGTCTTTGTGGATACCCAACTGCAATCGCCTATATGGCATGGGTTTTTATATTTTGGGACCGATCGCCTCGGCGCTTGTCGGTGCCGGCATGGCGGCACTAGCTTGGTTGCTCCTGCCGCGATATGCCTTGCTACTTTTTTGGCTGCTGGTGCTGGCTTCGACGATCAGGCCGATCGCGCACTTTTACCAACATCCACAGATTTTTGTGTTTCACGGTCTGGTTGGCTACGTCGCTGGGGCGCTGTACGAAGACGGTGTGACAATCACGTGGTCCTACGCGGCGTTCCGGCTGCTCGATCTGGCCGTGTGGGCGCCGCTGCTCGCGATCGCAGTGGACAAACACGGCGCCGCGCGGCCGTACTGGCGCAATAAGACGGTTGGGATTGCCGCTGCGCTCTCGCTCACCGGGGTCGTCGTCGCGGAGCGGCGCGCAACCGATGAGTTGTGGCGCGTCACTACGGCGGACGTTCAGGCCGAACTGCCCATTTCAATTGTACTTCCGCTGTCGATCGCGACCCGCGTCGCGGGCGATTCACAACCCGCGCTGGTGTTGCACATGCCCGCAGGCCCGCAGGAAGCGCAAGCGCGCAAGTGGGTCGCCGAAGATGCGGCTTTCCGTTTCTATAGTCTTTACAAATGGTTTGGTGGCGCTCCGGGCCCCATCAACGTGTATCTGTACCGCGATTCAGCGCAAAAGCGCCGCCTGATGGGTGCCGATCGGGTCGACATGGCCAAGCCATGGCTGCGACAGGTCAACATGGTGTTGCCGGAATACGGCGCAAGCGTACTAACTCATGAACTTGCTCATGTTTTTGCCGTTCAATATGCACAAACGCCGTTCGGCGTGCCCATGCGCTTTGGCATCTTGCCCGATGCGCTGCTGATTGAAGGAGTCGCCGTGGCCGCCGAATGGCCGCTGCGCAACGGCCTGGATCCCCACCAGTGGGCCCGCGCCATGCGCCAGTTGGGCCTGGCACCGTCGTTGCAAAACATTCTGTCGCCTTCGGGTTTTTTTGGTCAAAGCTCCGAGCGCGCCTACACGTTGGCGGGCTCCTTGTTGCGCTGGATTGTCGAAAAATACGGACAAAAAGCGCTGCAGCAGCTCTATGCCACCTCCGACTTTGGCTTGGCGACCGGCCAAACGCTGCCGGTTCTGGCCGAGTTGTGGGCCGCAGATATCGACGATGGCGTGAAACATCCTTTGACTGCAGCGGATTTAGCGCGCGCACAGGCGCGATTTGCCCGCCCGGGTCTGTTCGAACGCCCCTGCGCACTTGAAGTCGGTCGTTGTGTCGATCGCGCGCGGCAACTTTGGGCCATTGGTCGTTACGCGGATGCCGCGGATCTTTGGCAAAGCTTGCTGTTGCGCGTGGAAAATGTGACCGAAAATGAACTGGATATCGATTTGCGTCTGGGCCGCGCAGAAAGTTTGAGCCGCATCGGGCGCCATCAGGACGTGCAAGTGCTGCTGGATCGTCTGGTGGCCCTGCCGGATCTCAAAAGCGATCCAAATGGGCTTGGCAGCCTCGCTCGCGCCCAAGTATTGATAACCCGAGGCGATCTGCAACTGCAGGCCGGCAACACCGTTGCGGCACAGGACAATTGGCGACAAGCCGCCGCGCTGCCGCTGGGCGAAAACCCGCTGCGCACGCTACAGCTCAAACAAGGATTAGTCAGTCATGCTGCAGGTGTACAGGCCGCCAAAGCGCTTTTGAGTGCCGGCGGGCCCAACGCCACTGCCAAACACGAAATCGCGCAGCTGCACCGCGATCTGCCTGCCGACCCGATGGCGACCTACCTGTTTGCGCGCTATGCCGCCTGGCACGGCGATCCGGGCCTGGCAGAGGTCCAACTGCGTATAATCAGCAGAATTATCCTGCAATCGATGCCCGATCTGCACCGCGAAGTGATCCGCCAAGTGGCCACGCTGGTGGCGCGCCGCGCCGCTTGTGACGAACTGGGGCAGTGGCTGAACAACGAAGGCGACGATGTACCGCTAACATGGCAATATGAAATGATGAATCGCTGCAAATGGCTGCAGAAAATCCGCGATACACTGCCCAATGTCAAGCTTTAAGATCGCGCCGATTCGGGCGCTATGTTGTTGGCCAAGCGGCGCAATCAGCTGAAATCGGGCAGATGATTCAGAATCGCGTGCATCGCCTGACCCAATTGCTGGCCCAAATCCGTAGCTGCCATGGGAAACATGAAGGATGCCAATGGCATACCGGGAGGATCCTTTTTCTCCTCTTCCCACTTGCCCAGCGCTTCGTCGTCGGCAAAGAAACCGCCGGCAGCCATCGCAGCGGTGGGCGAGACGATCCCGTCCCAACTTGGCAAAAACACAGCGACTGTTTCTGGATCGCGGCTGACCACGCCGTTGATGTCGCTGACCAACACCAACTTGGTGGCGCGATCATGCGAGCACACAACGCGAACCTCCCCGGGCTTCTGCAGCGCGATTGTCACCGCCAACCCCGCGAATGGACCTAGCAAATGCACTTGATGTTCGTGGTCGATGTACAACTGCGCACCAGTGGCCCGCGTCGACAACAGACCGCCCAATGTCGCAATGCGTGAACCGTCCAGCGTCAGCAGGTCGGCAGCTTGCAGTTCCGCTAGCGCGGCTTTGAGCGCATCGGGCTTGAGGTCAAGCGTTTCCCCTGCACTTTCCATGGCTTTTTCGATTGGATGGGCCCAGCCGCGGCCGATGAGGCCCGAAACCAAGTAGCTCAGCAGCACCCGCGCAGGCTCCGACAGCGTTTCGGCGGTGTTTTTCCAATAGCGCAAAAGTTCAAGACCGGGCGTGTCTTTTTGCAAAAGCGCCCGCGCATCGTCAGGCAAAAAAGCATGATTCGTCTCGGCAGACATGACAAACACCTCAATAATATTTAGGGATGATTGCGAATTTCAATGCGAAGCGGACGCGCCACTCAAGCGATGCCTGGGCTCTAGCCCTTGGCCATGGCCTTGGCCAAACGCGAAATCTTGCGCGAGGCGCGCTTGGACGGGATGTGGCCTTTGGCGGCACTGCCGTCCAGTTGGGCCATGACCCCCGCGAGTTGGCTTGCGGCGTCCCCAGCCGCGATGGCAGCCACGAATTTCTTGACGATCGTGCGGTTGGTGGCGCGGCCGTTGCGGTTGCGAATGCGGCGTTTCTCATTTTGACGGGCGCGTTTGAGCGCGGAGACGTGATTGGCCACGGATTGCCTCGAAGGGAAAATTGCAGCGGCTTTCATTGCGGCGGCTGCGGGTTACGGAAACATGATCGAAAAATGTCGCCCGAGCGCGGACGCAAGGGGGGCAGAATTATCACGAACAACAGCGCTGTCGTCAAGCCAAAGGTAGGACCTAGCTTGAGCCAACGCTATTTGCCTGTGTCCTCCAAATGCAATTTATCAGCATCTTCACCGCTGTACGCATCGTCAGCCGAATTTGGCTGCGGTTGCACGACGCAATAGCCGCGATCGCAAGTCAGCGTGGTGCCGTCGCCCGGGAGCGGACAAGCGGGCTGCGCGGCGCAGGCAAATGTCTTGCACACGTCGCCGACGCAAACACCCGACGGGCAGGCCGACGCATCTGCGCTGTTGCAAACGCCAGTGTAGTCCGCAACGATGTCGATGCTCGATACCGTTTTGCTTTGAATCCCGCGATCATCCTGCACCGTGACGGCGACAGCGAACGTCCCTGCAACGCCAAATGTGCGATCAAACAGAGGGCTGGCCTGACTGACTTGGGTCGTGCCGTCGGGCAAGGCCACTTCGAATTCAAACCGCGTCAAGATGCTGCCGGGCGCTGCGGCGTTGGCTGGGTCATGGGCAACTGCGCTTGTGCTCGCGTCAAAACGAACTTTTTCGCCAATGCGGGCCAGCGCTACGTGGCGCAAGCCCGCAACCGGTGGGCCCAACACAACTGTCTTGACAGTTGTGCACGCCGCGGGTGCAATGAGCGATATTAGGATCAAGCGTGCTGAATATTTCATGTTTTTCCACATCGCAGCATCAGTTGACGACATGCCCAACCAAATCGTGGGCACCGGCTTCCGTAATTTGTACCAAGCGAATTTGCCCGCGGCCGATGTCGCGCGGCGCGTCATTAATATAAATAACCCCATCGATTTCAGGCGCTTGCCCGCGCATTCGCCCCTGAAGCAGCAGATCGGTCTCATCGCTCAGGCCTTCCACCAGCACCTCGACGGTCTGGCCGATGTAGGCCTGCAAAAGCGAAGCGCTAATTTTCTCCTGCAACTTCATGACTTTAGCGGCACGTGTCTTCTTGATCGCGGTTTGCAATTGATCGGTCATGGTGCCCGATAACGTGCCGTCTTCACGGCTGTAAGGAAAGCAACCCACGCGGTGGAAGCGCTGGGCCGCCACAAATTCAAGAAGTTCCTCAAAATCACTTTGCGTCTCACCCGGATGACCAACCAACAGCGTCGTGCGCAGCACCAAACCGGCGATGCGCGCGCGCATTTTTTCCAGCAACTGTTCGATTTCCGCACGACTGCTCAGCCGCTTCATGCGCGTCAGCACGCCATCAGCCGCATGTTGCAGGGGCATATCCACGTATTTGCAACAATTTTCTGTTTGCGCAATCGCGTCGATCAAATCGTCGGTAAAATTGTGCGGGTAGGCGTACATCAGCCGAACCCACTTTAATCCTTCCACTTTACCCAGCTCTCGAATCAACAGCGCCAGCGCGTCGGGCTGCGCGATATCGCTGCCGTAGTGCGTCAGGTCTTGCGCCACAAGGTTGATCTCAACCACGCCTTTGGCGACCAACTGGCGTGCTTCGGCGACGCAGTCGTCCACCGCCCGCGAGCGCTGTTTGCCGCGCAATTTTGGAATGATGCAAAACGAACAGGCTTGATCGCAACCCTCGGCGATCTTGAGGTACGAAGTATATGAATCTGGAGCAATATAACGCGGTTCCAAGTGATCCGCGATGTATTGCGGCCGACCCTTCTTGCCGCTGTAAAGGGCGTGGGCCAGATTTTGCGACAAAAAGCCATCGGCCGTATCCAAGCCCAGGCGTTCAGCCAGACGATCGTATTCACCTGTTCCGATAAACGCGTCAATTTCTGGCATAGATTCAGCAAGTTCTGCTGAGTAGCGTTGAGCAAGGCAGCCGGCAACCACAAGCTTTGAACCGGCCTTGCGCGCCTTGATATCGGCCAGATCCAGAATGGTCTGGACGCTTTCCTTTTTTGAATCCTCAATAAATGCACAGGTATTGACGATAAGGACGTCGGCACCCTCGGCATCGGCGACGAGTTCAAAACCGGCCTGGTGCATTTGGCCCATGATCAATTCACTGTCGACCCGGTTCTTTGGGCAACCCAGCGATACCATGTGAACGCGCCGCGGCACCACGACCGAGTTTTCAGCAAGCGGCACAATTGGCAAGTGTTGCACAGGTATATTCATGGCGATTCAGGCTAGGCTCGGCTGGATTGGGTGTCAACTTGGCATGAGTATCAGCAGCAATATCAGGATCTAAAACGGATCTGCCGTCGTGCCCAACCATTGCTGCAGGAATTCGACATCGGCGACGTTGACGCGATAGTCGCCCGTCAGATCATAAAGCTCGTTCCAACTTGCGTCAGCGTAAAACACCTGCTGCCCCTGCTTGTTGGTCAAACTCACGCCGTGGCCATAGCGAAATGCCATGTCCACCAAATCGGCGCCATCGACCAGACCGCTCAGATTGACATCGCCAGGCGTGGCGCCGGAAAACTGCCGCAAAAGCGTGCGGCCAACGTCGCAGCGAACGCGCAGCGGGGCGCTCGGCACGTCAACGTTGAAGACGATCGGCTCATTTTGCGCTGTGGGAATCACGTCTTTGACAAAATCGACCGACTTGCCACCCGCCGTGTCTACCGTAAAATTGAGGCGAAATCGCCTCGGCGGACCGTCGGGCTGGGCGACACGCAGCGATACGGCCCATGACTTGTCGGGGTTTTGCTGCGATCGGCCGGTCAATTCGGCGTGAATCGAGCCTGCCTTCTGAAACCACTGGCTGAAAAACCAACCCAAGTCGCGGCCCGACGCCTTTTCAGCCGCCGCACGCAAATCACTTATCTTGGCGTAATCGCGGGAAAATGAGGTGCGGAAGGCCTTGAGCGCCTTGGACCACACTTCGTCGCCCAATTCTTTGCGCAACATGTCCATGACTACTGAACCCTTGTGATAGACAATATCCACATATTTTGGGCTGTTGTAGACCCCCGAGTTGCCCAGCGGTTTGTCCTGCGCCGCCGACACTTGGTAGACGTAATCCAAATTGTTGGTCACGATCTGGTTGCGCGTCTTTAGCTGAATTTCCGTGTACCAACACGAGGAAAATTCGGCGAGCGATTCCGACAGGGCCACGTCGCCGGTCGAATTGGGTGCGACCAGATTGCCCCACCATTGATGGGCAATTTCATGCGATATCAGTGAACTTGCGGAGTACCACAAACCGTTGTCAGGTGCGGCAGCATATTCACCGGCAATGACCAAAATGCCGCTCGGGAACGACTGACCACCGCCAAAATCGTATTCGACCTGGATCAAATTCAAAGTTTTCCATGCGATCGGCAAGTAGCGCTCGCCGAAAAACGCCACCGCCTCTTTGACCAAAGCGAGCATGTTGGGCAGTTGGTCCTTGTTCAGGCCATAAATCCGCAGCGGCACTGGCGCGTCGTTGGCTTTGGATTCCAATATGTTGTACTCAGCGATGGCAAACGCATACTGTTCGGTCTGTTCCACCTGACTGAAATGCCACAACTTGCGCCCGTCAGCCAACGTGTCCACGCCAGTTGGTTGACCCGGAGTTGCCGCGACTTGTTTTGCGCTAGTATAGATGTGCAGGTCGGCGCTATAGGGCGCGTGATCATTGGTATAGGCCCGCAGCATGAAATTCTGTGTCATCCACCAGAAATTTTCACCAGTCGAGCACGGCAAAAAGCCAAGAAAACCGGGCTTGCAGTCCAATTTCGCAGTGCGTTGGATCGTCAGCACGTTTTGGGTATCCACGGTCATCGCCTGCGGCAAATCAATGGTCAGCAGGCCGTAGCCCTGGCCGGCATCACTAATAGTTGCCGAGACTTGGGCGTCAGCAAATTTGGCCGTGATCGAGTCGCTGTTGCTGACGATAAATTGCAGCGAAGTCAGTTTGGGCTCTTTGGCCACCACGGTGGCGGCGATCGTGCTCACGACCGTGCTCTTCAGCGGTTGAAAGTCTAAAGTGACGTCTTGGTGCAGTACCCGCCACGGACCGGCGGCTAATCCTGCAAAATCAGCGGCTTGATATGCCGACGCGGTTGCAGCACGGGCATTTTCGCGGCTGCGGTATGCCTCTGCCTCGGCCGAAAAATGGCGGTGCTGTTTGGCCAAATCACTGGTGGGATCGGGCGGTAAGTCCAGCGCGGGCAAGAATTTGGCTTGTGCAGCAAACGGAGCCGCGGCGATCGCGAGAAAAATGAGTTGCGCGATTAGCTTCATTTGCCACCCGCGCCGGCCGAATTTTTTATCGTACCGTTGCCCCAGACCACGGCGAGGTCGGTGTATTGATCGTCTCTGGCGACCAACGTGTCGGGATCAAATGCGATCACGGTCGAAGCCTGCTTTTTTACGACAAATTCCATGATCAACCACGACTCACGGCTGACCTTTGCGCCAGCCAGCGCAGCAAATGGACTTGGCTTGACCGAAAAAATCGCGCCTCCGGCCAAGACCCTGCCTTCAGGGCTGATTTTGGCGACCGCCCGCGCCTGCCATTTGGCAGGGTCGCTGCCGTGCGGCACGCCTTGCGCTTGCAGATCCACCAGTTCCAGTGCAGACGCGTCGTAGCGCAGGTGGCCCGCGATGCCCACCAAATTCTTGAAGTTGTTCAGCCAAACGGTGACCTGCAGGCGCTCCGTACTGGCCAACCAGTCGCCCGTCATCTCGACGGACGGCCCCTTGTCCGGGGGGGCACTGGCCACGAATTCAACTTTGAATTTAGATGGTTGAGTCACGTCATTGGCCAACACGGCCGCGGCCGCGGCCGCGACAACGGCCGCCGCCGCGGGACCCTGAACCAAAACGTCGGGCGCACAGCCAGTTGCAACCGCAAGCAGCGCAAGGAACAAAATTTCAGCAGCTTTGCACTTGAACATGGCATATCCTCGCGGCACGTCGCCCGAAAAAACGGGCGGCAGAGCGTAGAGCATTTTGCCCGTCAAGGCCATGTGTATTTGCAAACGTTGCCCCGCGGCGCAGGAAAAAAAATGGCCGCGATGAACCTTTTTTGCCGCTGCGGCATCCAAGCTAGTGAGGGTGCCGCAACGGTTGCAGCGCACGCGAAATGACCAGCCCCAAGGATTGCCCATGGCAGCGCAGCCAAGCCCAATCGAGCGTCAGGAATCTGATGCTGCAGATCAAGCACTTGTCGCTAGTTATCAGCGCGGCAACGGCCACGCACTGACCGAGATTTACCGTCGCCATGGCAAACGGGTGGAAAGCGTCGCGCGCAATTTGGTCGGGCCGTCGAGTGAACTTGAAGATATCGTTCAAGATGTTTTTATCGAGCTGCAAAAGGCCCTGTACCGTTTTCGCTTTGAAGCGCGATTTACCACATGGCTTCATCGCATTACGGTCAATGTCGCCCTGATGTACCTGCGCAAAGGTCGCCGCAAAGGTTGGCTCCGCTGGGTTGGGTTGGAACATGTTGATAACAATGCCATGCGTTCGGCGCCCAGCGGCGAAAACCGCGTCGAGGCCCGCGACACTTGTCGACAACTATACGATATTTTGGGTGATTTGCCGGAAAAGAAGTACGTCGTGTTTGCGCTGTATGAGCTCGAAGGCATGACCCTGGAAGAAATCGCGGCGACGCTGGACGCCAGCACCAATACGATCAAATCGCGTCTGTTCCATGCGCGCAAAGAAGTGTTTGAAACTGCAAGACAACGCGGGATTTTGCCCGCCCACGCGTTGACGGTTATCAAGTAGGTCGATGGTCTGCTGGTACGCTGGTCTGCTGGTCATACCAGCTGTGAGGAAAAAATGAAATCTGTCACTGAACTAACAAATGATAAGCGTTTTATGGACATGCCCTGCCCTCCGTCGGAGACTTGGTTGGAGCTCTTGGCCCCGACCCGTGAGGGCGCGTCGGTCGGCAGAGATGCGATCGCGGCTGATCCCGCTTCGGCGTTGGCAAATCACCTGGACGTTTGTGCAGCGTGCCAAGGCACCGTAGCGGACGTGCGCCGATATCACACACTTTTGCTCAAAGGCCGCGCGCCGACTCTTTCAAACGATCAACGCGCTTCGATGGAAGATCGCGTGCGCATGCTTTCCGCGCAGTGGGCCCCGCCGCCGCGGGTCTCACCCAAGGTCGCCATGGGCGTGGCATTGGCGTTGGCGGCTACGCTCGTGCTTTTTATCGCTAAACCGTTTATGGAGCGGCGGGCTCAGGCACATCGCGAATGGAATGAGATGGTTAGCGAATCCGTCGCGCCATCGCTGGACAAACCAGGTCCCGGCGTGGCCACCAGCGAAGTCGAAGGCGACGTGCAAGTCGCCGATCGCGATGGCCGTTGGCACCGCTTGATCAAAGGCGACGCGCTGCGTCCGGGCATGCGGTTGCGCCACGATCGCGCGCAAGCGCACGTGTTGGACAGCACGCGGGCGCGGGTTGTTGTGCCCAATCGCTTTGAACTTTCGCTGGGTAACACCACCGAAGTCGAGGTGCTTTCACTGCGCGCCAATGAAGCGTTCATGCGTCTGCGTGAAGGCGACATCGATTGTCAGGTCAGCAAGTTGCGGCCCGGCCAGCGTTTTGCCGTGATGTTCTCTGGCTTTCGCGCTTCGGTATTGGGCACTCGGTTTGCTGTGCGCCACGATAGCGCGAGTTCCGGTGTGCAAGTGCAAGTGGTTGAAGGTGCCGTTCGCGTTGATTCTGCTGACGATCCGTATGCGGGCCCTAGTGAAACAACCACAACCGTGCGCGCTGGACAGCGTTGGCATTACGCTGCCGGACGTATGGCCTTAGAGCCGATTCCCGCGATCAACGACGCCGCGGTGGATCCGGCGGTCCCCTCCGCGCAAGGACCGGCCAACGATCCGCTGGCGCCGGCTGCGGCGAATTTGGCCATGCCCGTCAAAGCCGCCGCAGATGGCGCCGCCGCACCAGCGCCGGCGCCTGCTGTTCCCGTTGCGTCCGCGCCAGTTGCATCGGCATTGCACGGCGACAAGGGCTCGGTCGACAAGGCGGAGTTAGAAAAAGCTGCCAGTGACAGGGCAAAAGCGGAAAGAGCTGCGGCGGCCAAGCGCGCGTTTGTGATCGAAGTGCCGCACCAGACGATGCAGGCGCCAGCGGACGACGCGCGGCAGGCAGACGACAAAGCACCGGGCGCAGATCGCTAAAGATCCAAGCCAATTCCGGAACCGCCAAAGTGGACGAACTGCAAACCGCCCCACATTTCAAGGTTTTGTGGGGTTGAGGCTTGGCCTTCGACGCGAACAACCACGCCCCAACTGCGCGCTGGGCGCCAAGCGAGACTTAGGCCGCCGCGGGCCAATGGGGTAGGGCCGCCCGCACCGGAAAGGCCAGCGCCTAAGCCTAGTTCGATGGCAGGGATCCATTGAAGAGCGTCGATTGCGAGGCGCAAGTCGGCGGTAGCTGCGGCGAATGTGGTTGGAGCGGAAGTGAAGGAGTGGCCGCCGCGGACGCTGGCGCCGAACGCCCAAAAATCGGTGAAATCGTGTAAGATTCCAGCGTCGAGCGCCAGCGCCGGGGTGGAGGCGACCGCTGCGCCGAAGCGCCATTCGTTTTCGCCAGTGGTGGCCGCGGAAGTGCATGGGATCAGGAGCAAGATTGCTGTCACCGCGACGAATTTCACGATTCCACACCCTGCCCCGCCAGGTTTTGCCAAAATTGGCTTTCGGCGAGAATCTGAATCTTCCCACCACTTTCCGCTAGCTTCCGAGCTTTCTTGAGTTTGGAGGATGGCGACGCCGCATCCATTTCATCGGCACCGACCACCAGAATCGTCGTGTCAGAGGTGACGGAATCACCGGCCATGGCGCCAAGTTTTGCCACTTTTTGTTGGGCATCGCGGCGACCCATGGCTTCTAGTTTGCCGGTGAAAACGATCACCTCACCTTGCAGCGGCCCAGACGTGGTCTCGACAATCCGAGCGATCATCGCCACATGCACACGCAGACGTTCAATCAAGTGTTGTTGAACTGCCAAGCCTTGGACGATCGCTTGCGCGCTTTTTTCGCCGAGGGAGTGCAGGTTCTTGAGGTCGTCGACGCAAAGTTGCAATATTTCATCAAGATTCCAACGGGTCGCCAAAAGTTCGGCGGCGTGTTTGCCCAGTGTGTCCACGCCGAGCGCGCGCAGGAACAAGGCGAGATCCACTTCGCGGGCTTTTTGCACTTGACGCAGCAAGTTGGTGATCATCAGCGGACCGAAGCGAGGCAGATCCTTTAGATCGCCAGGTTGCAGCGAATAAATGTCGGCCGTGTCGGCTACGAGGTTGTTTTCCAACAACACGTCTATCACCTTGTCACCAAAGCCCTCCATATCCAGCGTCGAACAATAGTGCAACAGCTGTCCGCGCTTGGCGGCGACACAGGCATCGGGCGTTGTGCACATGAGCGTTTGGGTGCGGACAATTTCACCAGCGACTTTGCGTTCCGTTTCGTCCTCGCGGGTCGGGCTTCCGCAACTGGGGCAAATTGTTGGTACTTGCACGGCTAGCTGACCACCGCCGCGGCTGGCCTCAACGTGAGGAATGACGCCGCCTCGGCGCTTAATTTCAATGGTATCGCCAATATGCAAGTTCAAGCGCCGGACAGTGGAAAGATTGTGCAGCGTGGCGCGCGATACCGTTGCGCCAGACAAACTGACTGGCTCAACGAGCGCCACAGGTGTTACAGTCCCGGTGCGTGAGACGCTCCATTCTACGTCATTGAGCGTAGTTATGTCGGCCTGAGCGGCAAACTTGTAGGCAATCGCCCCGCGCGGATGATGCGACGTCGTGCCCAGACGCGTTTGCAGCGCGACGTCGTCAAATTTGAAAACAACCCCATCGGCTTCAAAATCCTGACGCTCGCGTTCGGCGACCCACTTGGCAAAAACACTTTCGACCTCATGGGCTTGGCAAGCGACGGCCGGCGCCGGAGCAAAGCCGAGTTGTTGCAGCAAAGCGGCCCGTCCAGCTTCCGAAGGTGCATCTAGCCCTTGAAGATCATACGCATAAAACTGCAAGGCGGCGAGCGGCAAGACGGTCTGATCCTTGCTCTTGAGCATCCCTGCGGCCAAATTGCGCGGATTGGCAAATTGGTCTTGCACTTTGGCGAATTCACTAAGGGGCAGATAGACTTCGCCGCGCACTTCAAGCGTACCGTCCGCATCGATTTGCACCGGAACGTTGCCCAGTCGCCGAGCGTTGGCCGTGATGTTCTCACCCGAACGGCCGTCGCCACGTGTCGCACCGACATGCAATTTGCCGTTCTTATACAGCAAACTGCAGGCCAAGCCGTCGATCTTGGGCGTCGCGATGAGCTTGTAGGCGCCATCCGCCGCCCAGCGCCAGACTTCATTTTCGTCAAGGCTTTGATGGCTTTTGCCGGTGACCTCGCTGCAAATGCCCTTGATCCATGCGTAAAACTCATTGGAGGTGTTGCATTTTTCCAGCGACAACATCTCGCGGCGATGCGCCACTTTTTCGCCGATCACGCCCTCTTGCAGGGGTGCGCCGATTTCATGCAGGGCCGCATGATCGGGGTCGATCGTGCGCAAGCGAGCTTCAACCAGATCAAATTCCCCATCGCTGATCGCCGGTTCAGCGTTGTAATAGCGCTGCTTGTGAAAACGAACGCGATCCGCCAGCTGCGTAACCGTCAGATCTTGCAGGTCAATGCCGTCGTGCGGCTGCGCTTGTGCGGACTGCATTTTTTGCTGCGTCATTTGATTTGCCCACAGCGTGCGCAGACACTTGTCGCCACGCCGACTTACTGTTAGGTTGCGCGCGTTCGCCGGCAGCGTGTTTGCAGGCGCGTTCGGGCTGTCGTGCTCGTCATGCCGCAGCGCCGTCCCCGTAGCTCAGAAGGATAGAGCGTTCGCCTCCTAAGTGAAAGGCCACAGGTTCGATTCCTGTCGGGGACGCTTCGTTTCTACCTTGACTGGCTCTGCATGCAACTAATCGCTTTTCCCAAATGGACTCAATGACTTCAGAAATAGATCCTCCCCAAGCCCCGCCCAGCCGCGTGCCGCAGACCGACGTGCTTTTTGCCGATTTGCCGTTGCCGCTGCCCATCCAACGCGGTTTACAGGACATGGGCTTTGCCTATTGCACGCCGATTCAGGCGAAATCACTGCCCTATTCACTCATGGGCGATGACGTCGCGGGCCAAGCGCAAACGGGCACAGGCAAGACGGCGGCATTTTTGATCACAATTTTCAAAGAGTTGCTGGAAACGGATCGCAGCCATTCCAGCCACCCGCGCGCGGTTGTTGTGGCGCCGACACGAGAACTCGCGCTGCAAATCGCCAACGATGCCGAAGAATTGGGTCGACACTGTGATTTCAGGACTGTGGCGGTTTTTGGCGGGATGGACTGGGAAAAGCAGGCAAAAGTCCTTGAAGGGGTTGTCGATATCGTCGTGGGGACGCCGGGCCGAATGATGGACTACATGCGGCGCAAGATGCTCGATCTGCGCCACGTGCAAGTCGTTGTGATCGATGAAGCCGATCGCATGTTCGACATGGGCTTTGTTGCTGATATTCAATACATTTTGGGTCATTGCGCGACAGATCGCCAGACCATGCTGTTTTCAGCGACGCTCAATTACGACGTCATGCGTTTGGCGCAGCGCTACATGCGCGATCCGGTTGAAGTCAAAATCGAGCCGGAACAAATTACAGCTAAGAACATAGAACAACAGCTCTATCACGTCACCGAGCGCGACAAGCTGCCCTTGCTGCTTTGGGTGTTTGAAACGCTGCGCCCCAAGCGCGCGTTGGTCTTTATCAACACCAAACGCGCCGGAGAATGGTTGCAATTCAAGCTGTTCCACAACGGATGGGAATCGGAATACATGTCGGGCGACATTCCGCAGAAGAAGCGGCTGCGTCTGGTGGAAGAATTTAAGGACGGCAAGATCGAAGTGCTGGTAGCCACCGATGTCGCTGCACGCGGGTTGCACGTCGATGACGTTGATTTAGTCGTGAATTATGATTTACCTCTGGACGCGGAGGACTACGTGCATCGCATCGGCCGCACGGGCCGCGCCGGCCAAAAAGGCAAGGCGATCGCATTGGCCGATGAAGGCTTGGTCGACAAGCTGGCGGCAATTGAGAAATACATCGGCGCCAAAATCCCGTCGATCATCCCAGATAAAACGATGTTTATAGACGACTTGAGTCCGTCGTTTCGCGATACCGTCCTGCGCCATCGCAAGGATACGCGGCGACCACCGCCACGCCGTCGTTGACAAAATGCGCCGGTTCCCGCACACTCTTCGCCCTCAACGCGTGCTCAAGCGGCGCGGGTTCCTTTGCGAAAGTGGCGAAATTGGTAGACGCACTAGATTCAGGTTCTAACGCCTTCACGGGCATGCGGGTTCAAGTCCCGCCTTTCGCACCGCTCAAATTCCAAACAAAGTTTGGAATTTAGCGTATCAGCAGTGTTTATTTTAGGGGGCGTGCCGCCCCCTCGCGTGCGCGGCACGCTCACCCCCTGCCCGCAGATTTTTGGGCGAGCGAGGGCTTGTTGTTTGATTACAGACGGTTCAGCGTGGGAACAAGATTCAAGGTTGCAAGAACGCCCGCTACCGGTCAAGAAGTCCCTTTGGGACTAGTTTGAGTAATAATTCAGTGAGTTGCCCAAAAATCCGTCGCATCGCGCCCCGCAGATGCTGGTCGATTCAAACACCAACATCGCGCTCAGTCCGGAGTGAAACGGAGGACTTCTCGACCGGTAGCGGGGCGATCTTGTCGCCACGCCGATTGACGAATGGCTTGAAATTAGAATGGTTATTGCCCGCGCTGCACGTCCTCAAAAATCAGTGGATTGTGGACGTTGCGCCAGGTCTTTTTTCGACACTTGGAGCTTGATGGGGCATTTTCGTCAGCGCAGCGCTTCCGTGAAATGGCTCGTTTTTTTGAGCGCGATTTCGATTCTCGTGGCATGTCAAAAATCGCCGCAGGATGAACTGGTTGAGCAGACCGTTGGGTACGTTCATGTGGCGGTAGAACTGCTCGAAGCGGCCAAAGGCAATGAACATCAGTTGATCGATGGGCTTGTGCAGTTTCAGGGTGCGCATGATGCGGCGTTTCGGCAATTTCGCAAAAAGCTGCAAACTGAAGTTGCGGGCCTCAATGATGAACAAAAGTTGCATTTTGCTTCGGAATTGCGCAACCGCGCGGCGGCCGACATCGCCAAATTGCAGCTTTTGGCCCAAGGTTTCCCGCAGCCGCAGCGGGCGATGTTGCTGATTCGGCCGCTCATTATCGATCCGAGTCCGCAAAAGGCGATTGCCGGCAAGCAAGCCTTTCTGCCAGAAGCGCCGGAAATTCCTCTAGAACTTTTGGGCGAAGCGCCGTCACCAACGCATCCATAGCCGCCAATCAGGGTCCGAACTTGAACGACACGCCGCCGTCCACCGCCACCCGTTTGCTGTCCGCGTTGCTGGCAACGGTGAGCGGCGTGTTGGTGTTTTTGTCGTTTCCAAACTGGAATATCCACTGGTTGTGCTGGTTTGCCCTTGTACCTTTGCAATTGGCCGCGGGCACGGCGACGCCCGCTCAGGGTTTTCGCATCGGCTTGCTGGCCGGATTCGTCACCAATTTTGGCGGTTTCCATTGGATGACCGAAATGTTGCGCGAATTCGGGCACATGGGGATGGTGCCCGCGGGCGCGATCCTCACGGTGCAGGCTTTCACCCAAGGGTTGACGATGGCCGTCGCCGTTTGGCTGTGGCGCTGGCTAGTCCGTCGCGGCGTGCCGTCGGCGGTTAGTTGTTTTGCCGCGCTGTGGTTGGGCGAAGCCGTTATCCCCATGATTTTTCCCTGGTTTTTCGGCAATGGCATTTCGCCTGAGTTGGAAATGATCCAGATCGCAGAGCTGGGCGGCGTGCATTTGGTTTCCGCGATGCTTTTCGCCAGCAACGCCGCCATCGGCGAACTGTTTTTGGCGCTTTGGCAACGCCGCGCACCGTCTTGGCGCTTCATTGCCGTGACGGTTCTGAGTGTTGCGGCGGCCGCGGGTTGGGGCTATATCCGCATTCCACAAGTAGATAGTACGATGGCCGCGGCCCCCAAACTGAAAATCGGCCTGGTCGAAGGCAACGTCGGCATTTGGGAAAAGGAAGCCAAATACCTAGACGGCGCCACCCGAGCCCGCACGCTGCGCAACAACTTGCTCAAACACCAGCAGATGTCGGCGCAATTGCAAAAAGACGGCGCCGAACTCATCGTTTGGCCTGAAAGCGCCTACCAGCCCTATGGCATGTCGCCGGTATTGCACACGCTTGATCATTTCATGCTCGCGGGCGACGGCGGTTCGCTTTGGCGCCACGACGGCAAAACGCTGCTGGCGGAACGCGGCGATCGGCTGGGCTTGCCGCGCGATGTCGGGCTGCTCACGGGCTTGAGTTCGCCGCGCGGCGACATTTGGCGGGCCATCGATCGCGGCCAGCGAATTGTCACCGTCACGCCCAAGGGTCTGCAAATGCTGGACATGCCCAAGCATGAGACGGCAATTGCCACCGCCGCTCCGCCGATCGACTTGTACGGCAAGATGACGGCTGGCTACGTGTTTACCCGCGCTGGCAAGGTGTATCTGCTCGATTACGCTGGATTTACTCCAGATGACGGCGATTCGCCCAAGGTGGCTTTGGAAAAACCGCAATTGCTGGCCATTCGCGGCGATGACGTCGGAGCGGCCGACATGACCTCGGCGACTTACAGCGCCAATGGTTTTGCGGTAGCGGTCGGTCGCGGCGGTGCAGTGCTCACCGCAAACGCCGACGGCGTGACCCGCATAACCGTCCAGACTTCTGATGATTTGTGGGCTGTTGCCGCCGATCCCCAAGGGGCCTTGGTGGTGGCCGCGGGCGCCAACGGAACCGTGCTATTTGGCGATGGCCGCCACATGGTGGTGAGCAAGGTCGGCGATCGAGATTGGTACGCCGCGTGGTTTGCCGTCGACGGCACAGGGTGGCTGGCGGGTGCCAAGGGCGCGCTGGCGCGGCGCAGTCCCGGCGGGACGTGGGTAAACGTCCATGCTGGCGTGGGCGAAGGTGATTTTCTCGGCGGCGCCAGTGATGCGGATGGCAACAACTTGCTCGTAGGGCGGGGGGGCCGAGCGTTCTGGCAGACGGCCAGCGGAGGAAAATTCGTCGAGCTCAACGCCGGAAGTCGCGGTGAAATCACAGGTATTCTGGGTTTTGCCCCTCAGGCAAGCTACCTCGTGCCGCGCAGCGCCAAACGCATTGTGCCCAGCCACGCCCCGCTGCCCGACGCCAAGCTCGTCTTTCCTGCCAACGTAGAATCCGATGAAAATATAAATGAATTTGACCGAACCAGCCCGCGGCGCGGTTTCACCGTCCCGCTGCTGTTTGGCGCAGGCACCCACGGCGGCGCCCTGCCCAGCCACCATGCCGGCTGCACCGATTGCTTCAATAGCGCGCTTTTGTTAGGTAAATATGGCGAAGTCGAAGCGATTCACGACAAGGCGTTCCTATTGGCGTTTGGCGAATACATGCCGTTTGGCGAAATGTTCCCCAAACTCTATGAGCTTTCACCGGAAACGTCGCGTTACCAAGCCGGAACACGCACCGCGCCCATTGAAATCAAAGCCGACGATGGCAGCGTGCGCGCCAAATTGGGCATGTTGATTTGCTACGAGGATTTGGTGCCGCGTTATGCCAAGCGGGTCGCGGCGCACAACCCGCACATTTTCATGAACCTGACCAATGACGCGTGGTTCGGCAAGACCGCGGAGCCGGAACACCATTTGAATTTGGCGCTCATGCGCGCAGTCGAATACCGGCGCTGGTTGATTCGCTCAACGAATACGGGCATCTCTGTATTTATCGACGCAGTGGGACGCCGTGTGGCGGAAACCTCACTGGACGACGCAGAGACGCTTTTGCGCCATGTTCCGCTGCTGGAAACGCCGACTCTTTACGCGACCTTGGGCGATTGGCCGCTGTTGTTGCTGGCGATCTTGGTGGTCTTGCTCATCGCGCGGGCTGTGCGCGGACCCGCGGGTGGGGCCAAAGCCAAAAAGAAGCCCAAGCCGAAAAAGCAAAAGGCAGAAAACTTGGATCCGGGAAAACTTTAGCTATTTTTGCGCTGGGCGCTTGGCCGATTTTTCCGCCTCGGCCTGGGCCAACAGGCGTTTGCGCAATCGGTTGCCCCGCCAAGTGCGAATGCCTTGCACAAGCCGGTAGACAAACATAAATGTCGCGACGACCGCGAAAATCTTGCCCATGCCCGCGTCGGGTCCCATGCTAGTGAATCTCCCCTGCAGTTCGCTGTTGCATCAACCAGTTGACTATGCCGCGTCCCAGCTGTGCGGCGAGCGGTGTGCCCACGCTCTCCGGATGAAATTGCACCGTCTCAGCTGGCCAACGGCGATGGCGCAAGCCCATGATCAGGCCATGTTCTGCGACATCTTCCGGGCAATGCAAGCGCGACGTGACCTGCAGATCGGCGGGCAGCGTCTGCTCATCCACGATCAGGCTGTGGTAACGCATGGCTAGGAAGTCTTGCGGCATTTCACCGTAGATTGCAGCGTTGTCGTGGGCGATTGTGCCCTGCTTACCGTGCGTCGGCCGCGGTGCGCGCGTAAGGCGCCCGCCCAACGCGACCGCCAACGCCTGATGGCCCAAGCACACGCCGAAAATCGGCAACTGGCCCAGCCATTTCTGCAACAGTTCCAAACAGATGCCCGCCACGTCCGGGGTGTTCGGTCCGGGCGACAAGACCACGCAATCCGGCAACCAAAGTTTGAGTTCATCCAACGATTGCGCGTCATTGCGCACCACACGCACCTCCAGCGCTAAACCTAGATCGCGCGCGGCGGCTTGCAACAAGTCGAGCAGGTTGAATGTGAACGAATCGTAATTATCCAGCAGCAGCAGCTTCAGGGTGCGGCCGCCGGAAATACCTGAATGCTGCCCCATGTCGTCGCGGTTTTCGCGTCCGGCTGGCCCAGCTGCATCGGCAAAAACTGATTGGATACGGCGGTGCCGTCCTTGTTGCCGATCACCACCAGCCATTTCAAGGTCACGCCGGTTTTTGGAATACCCAATGGATACAAAGTCGCCAGCGGAATGGCCGCCTCCATGCCCGGCGGCACGGCCGGGATGCTGTTAGCGGCGCACACAATCGGGGCTCCGATCCAGCCGAAGTCGCCAGTGTTACTTAGATTTCGCCACCCCGCGGCTGTCGACTTGGCCAAATCTTTGCCATCAAAGCCCGCCATGCCAATGGTTGCCAGCGCGTAATCAATTCCGATTTTTGCTTCAGCGTTCAAGAGGGCGCTGGAAATGGCATCGTCAACGGCGCCGCTTACATCCTTGAAATCCCCTGGATTTTTTGTGCCCGTCGCCGGAGCTGCCCCGTAATCTGTATCAAAATACACCACGATCGCATTGCCGGCTTCCACCACGCCAGAGACACCGAAGTACAAATTGTCTTTGTCGTAGGCGATATTGGCGAACTTGAGCTCATTGAGCCCAGCGCCCCACGCGGTGACGACGGAGTTGGTCGCCACCGTTGAAGAGGCATCCCAGTCGCCGGAAAACAGGCCATCCAGAGCCGGCGAATCCCACGGAACTACTGCTAAACTAGAGACCAATGTCAGCACAGCCAAGTTGGGCGGGGCGATTGTTGCATTCGCTGAGCCCAGCGGCAGCGGCCCAACCGTGATTTGCAACCCGTTATCGGTCAGCAGCGGATTTGTCAGCAGCGCTTTTTGCGGGTTCTTGGCCGTCGAAATGACTTCCACTGCAAAAGTCACCTTCAAGTTATCGCCGAGCAAGGTGATTTTGCTGCTGCCCTTGGCCGCGAGCCATGGCGGCTCGACGCCGGTCAGCGTCGGCGCGGTGGACTTGGGCAAGACGGCTAGACTGCCGTATTGTTTTGGCGTTACGCCGTTTTCTGACCCGTCACCGTCGCCGATCACGGTTTGGCCCTGCCACTTGGCACGCGCCAACCAGGCGTAGCTGCCGATCGGCAAAACTGGCAGCGTACCTGTCCAATTTTCCTCGCCTTTCGCGACGTCTTTGTCGACATAGGTCGCTGCCGACCACTTCCATGCCGCAGCATTAGTCACTACGTCCGAACCAGCGGGGGCATACCCAAATTCTACCGTAAGATCAGGTGTTTGCCCTGCAACATTGCTGACCGTTGGCACTTTGGCTACGGCCGTCACGACATAGGCCTGCTTGTCGTTGGCAGTGGCTGAAAGCGCACCACTCAAATGCAGAGCGGGAACGGGCACGGCTTGGTAGAAAAAGCCATCAGCCAGCGCTGCGGATTGGCCGTCTGGGTTGCTGACTTTGACTTTCACCAGCCCCGCCGCATTGGCGGGTGTCTTGCATGTCAATGACTTACCGTCCGCGGCGGTCACCACATCGGCCGCGAGCGCTTCGGCGAACAGGACGGTCGTGCCGCTGACAAAACCAGCGCCAATGACCTTGACCGCGCTGGCGCCGCTGACCCAGCCCTTGGACGGTTCGACCGCCGTAATCTGTAAAATCGCAACGCATTTGCCACTTGCGCATTTTTCATCGGCTGTGCAAGCGTTGTTGCAAGGGTCGCTTTTGCTGCACTTGCCTGCGGTGCAGGTTTCATCAGCCGCGCAGGCCGGCGAGCACCCATCTGCTGGGCTGGGTACGACAAACGCCGTATTCTTGAATTTTCCCTTTGAATCAGTGGCAGTTACCACTGGCACTGACGCAAACGCGCCGTCGGCCCCCGTCGCGGCCCAGGCCGACACGCCATCGGCGTAAGCCTCTTTAGCGCCTTTGTATTCCTGCCCCGCTGCCGGTTCAGTGTCGCCAGTGGTCGCCACAAAGATGAATTGCACCTCATCACCGGCCGCCAGCAAGCCGTCGTGCTTGCCCAAGTGCAGTTTGTGGACGTAGGTCAAAATCCCATCATCCGCTTTGCTATCGCCGGCTTGGCCGTCGTCGAGCAATTGCACCGGCGTCCACTGGTTGAGCGTGCCTTTGACAAAAAATTTGTGCGTTTTCAACGACCACTTGAATGCCGCGTTCAGTTTGCTGGTGTCCAACGCGATTTTCACATCAACGCCGCCAAATGCTTTGAGTTTCAGGCCCGCCGCCGCCACGGTACCGCTTTGGCCCTTGGTCAGCGCGATTTTGCCGTTTTGACCCAGCCACATCCAATTGTCGAATTCATTCAACGCCCCATATTCAAACACAGTATCTTCGGCCACCGTGAAGTGAACTTTGGTCGACAAGATGTGATCGCCGGCGACCGCGCCGTCGCGTTCGTGGCCGGCGGGCTCGGGCCCGTCGTCGTACAGCGGCGGATATGGACCGTCGGTCGGCAACCACGACGCAGCTGGCGTAATTTCGCGGGTTTTTTGATCCCAGGTAAATGATCCCGTCCATTTAATGTCGCCGTCGCCAAAGGTTTTGTTGGCGCTGTCGTCGACCTCAAAGGTCAGCCAAACACCGCCTGATGCCGATCCCGTGTCGTTTGGTCCGTCGTTTTGCCCAGCCGTGCCATCTGAGTTGGCCAAATCTAGAGAAATACCAGAGTCTTGTGCGGTGTCTCCCGCCGTCGCGCCTGCGGAGTCCGCTGCAACACCTTGGACGGGTGCCTGACAACCCAGGGCAACTGCAAAACAAATTGGAAACAGTGCCAGACCTGACACATTGAAGCCCCAAGTCATGCAGCTACCCCGCCTCGATGGCATTTTCAGCGCTTTTAGGAATACCAAGCCACGACGGCTTGCGAGTTAGTCCGCTATTTCACGGTCACTTCATCCAGCAAAATAACGGTATCGAAGATCGAATCGCCCGTGTCGCTGGCGAAGAACTTCAGCGTTACCTTCTTTTTTGGATCTAACTTACTGACATCTTGACATGTTTTTTGCCAAGGCGTCATCCAAACGCCGCCCTGATCAAAGCCAAGATCGGCATTGGTCAACGTTTTCCACTGCTGACCGCACTTGCATTGCAGCGAGCCGGCTTCACACGGCGTCTTGCCGCCACAGTCGTACGGGCACAATTGGTCGATCTTCACGTCGGTCATGGTGATTTTGCTGCCACCACTGTCGGTCAACGTCGCAGCAAAACGGTCCATGTAGGCCGAACCACAGTATTCAATAAATTCCTCACTATAGAATTTCCACTGGTAGCACAGCTGAGTCGCGCCCGAGGCGACGCAGAACGGTTGCTCTAGCGAGCCGCTGTCGGTCGTGAAGCCCAAACCTGTTGAAATAATGCCCATATATTTACCACCCACCGGCGTAGTCAGGCCAAGCCGCGAAATCACGCGGCCGTCGCCGATGGGTTTCCAGCCGGTCAGTTTGCCGCCCTTGTCCCAGCTGGGGTTGATCAAATTGGCGTCGTTGCAGTTGGCCTTGGAGTTTCCGAGCATGCGCATTTTTGAGCCGTACAGCGGGTCTTCATCTTGCGAATTGAGCGCTTGCAACACACTTTGGTGCTTGTTGATCAGGCCATCGAACAAATGCCAGCCGTGGCTAAACGCAAAGGCGTTGGACACATAACCGCTATACCCGACAACGGCCGCAGCGCCGGCACCGAACAACTGCACCGCAAGCGATCCGTTGTACATGGTGCGGCAAGCGCCCAAATAGATGATCGATTGCGGCAACGCGTCCACGTTGTGCCGCGCCAAAAAGGCAGGCGTGATGCCGTAGGTTGAATCGCCAATTACCACGCGGCCTTTCATGATGTCGGCCTGGGTGTGGTCTACACAGACGCCGCCGTTCATGCTGGTTTTGACGCAACTTTGTCCGGCATCGCATCCGCCGCCATTCTTGTCGCAATTTTTGGTCGACGTCGACATGGCGTCGCAATTGACCGTTTCACCCGACCAAATCACTTCCTGAGCACCCAAATGCTCCCAATCCAAGGCTTTTTTTGCCGTGACGTCCATGTCACCAAAGAACACGTCGCCGTGGCCGCTGATCGCCACAACGCCGTAGGACGACAATTCTCTGTAATATTTCAGATAGGCTTGGCTACCTGCCGCCGCATCGACCACAAATGGCGGACATTCACGCGCCGCCAATCCGGCGCCGGCCATTTCGGCTTCGTCGTCCGTGGCTGTGATGCAAACCTGTGCATCTGCGCAAGGCGGACTGCACAGGGTGCTAATAAATTCGCAGCTATCCTTGGCACAAATGGTTCCCGGGCCGCATTCCGGCGCGCAAGTGGCCGGGCTTGGTGGTTTAAGAATGCATTTTCCGCTTTTGAACTGTTGATTGAACGGAGCGACAGCCAAAGCTCGGCGGGTGCCGACGCTAAAAGTCAGGGTATCTGCATTGGAATCCGGCGGCGGTGCGGCAGACGGTCCATCGCCACCGCCGCGGGTATCGGCCGGTGCAAGGTTCAACGCGCCGATACGACCGGTCTTGTAGCGCACCCAGACGCCAAAGCCGTCTCCCGATGCGGGTCCGGCCTGCGCCACGGAAGAGTCGGCAACAAGCGCTGCAATCGCTGCGGCTTGTGCTTTTTTCGGTCCGTCTGCCGCCAAGCTCGCGCTGTAATCGCTTTTGACTTTTTTCTGCAAATTGACAATGCCGTTGCACTCGTTCTTGTCAAAGTGCGGCACCACATCGACGGTCGCAAGCGGCGAACTGACGGTATAACTCTTCATATTCGGAGGGATACCGATCGTCGCTGTCGCCGTCACGCGAAAATAGATGGAGCCGACAACCGATTTCGAGATCGACAAACACGTCGAAAAAACGCTGTCTTTTTGCACGTCGTCGCAGTTGCCGCCGTTGCCGGTGTCCTGAAGCGCCGTACCCGCCGAAGCGGGCAGCGCGCTGCCGAAGGAGTCCACTTCGATAAGCTTGATCGAGCTGGGGTCGATGATACTTTTTTGGCCGACATCGGCCGTCGCTTCTTTGATCGACATGTGTACGACCAATTTGCCGGACTCGTTGACAAAAAGCACAGCGGGCGAGACCGATGGTGCGTCGTCGAACGAAAACAGCGGATTATAAACAATGTGAACGCTGTCACTTGCGGTGGTTTCGCCTTTGGTGGCGGTCACTGTGATCAAATTGTCGCCCGGCGTGAGTGTCACGATGCTGCTGGTCCAATAGGTGCCGCCCGCAGCGTCGCCGGTAGTGGTGTTTTTGCCGTCAAAACAAGACCATTTGACGCTGTCCGCGCCGCCAAACGCGATGCCCGCCAGTTGGACTTTTTCGCCCTCGTTTTGCGTCCAGTCCCGTCCCGACGGCGTGAGGATCTTCACCAGAAGTTCCTTGAAATCGTCTACCGCCTTCGGTCCTGTATCCACTGCTTTGATATCACTAGGTATGGCCGCATCGACGCTGTCCTCGCCCGCCGCCAAGTCTTCGGCGACGGCGATGTCAGGTCCGGCTAAAGTGTCGGTGGAGGAGATTTCTGGCGCGGCGACCGTGTCCCCAGCGGCGTCGGGGTCTGCCGCGGTATCCGCAACAGCGTCGTTGACGTTTTCTACATCATTTGGGGACGTTGTGTCCGCAACGCCGCCATCTTCGCTAGCGCCGCAAGCGGCCAGGCCAAAGAGCGTAAGCGAGAGCGAAAAGACGGCCAACCCTGCATTGCGACGAATCATTCTGACCTCGGCGTTTGCTGTCATCGAGCAAAAAAGCAGCGCGCCGCAAAAAATGCGGCCGTTGCAATTGCCTAGGGTAATAGCTCCGCCGCTACAAAAGCAAGCGGATTTGCAGCCGTTGCGACCGCAATTTATTGAATTTGCCAACGTCTATGCGAGGTCTGCTGCGCCTCAGAGCGTGTGAAAAAACCTTTTCACCGCTCTCAAATGGGGTCCGGTGTTAGCAATTTCTGCCGATCGACCAGCCGCCTACTCGGATTCCATTGAATAGACTCGATAATATCAATAACTTACCGAACAGGCACGCAGAAACTGCTAACACCTGACCCCTACTCAGCAGCTGTGAAATGAATATTTCACAGCCTCTGAGTCACCAGGAACGGCGTAGAGGCGTTGGGCGCTGAGCGAAACGTCAAGGGACAACTGGCGAGAATCCAGCGCAGGCTCATGAAAACATTCACCATCGAGCGTGTAGGGACCGCAAAGTGACAGGTGATGTGCCTCTGCAAAATCGCGAACCCCGAAGCCACCGCGCTCGGACATCAGCGCTGGGATCAAACGGACGATCTGTTGCGCTTCAACGGCTTGGACCAACCGCACGGCGAAACCGGGTTGCAACAGCGGCCTGCGAATTGTGCGTACGGCCGCGATCGCGAGCGTCAAGTCGACGGTTGACGCGCAGACTCCGGTGTAACGTTCAAATTTTTCGCCGTCTATCTCTAGGGTTGACGCGTAGGGCCCCATTTTCCAACCCTCTTGCCGCCACAGCGCGCTGCCGAAGTAAGCGCCGCGGGCAAACTCGAACAAGAATCGCGCCAAACCGCCATACCCAGCGCCGAAACGCCCGTACAACTCCAACGCGTGGTAAGCGACTTCAGACCCGAAAACAAAGCCAAAACGCGGCGACGCGCCGTTGCTGCGCACTTCGAGCAAAGACAGACGCCGAGCCGGCACGCGAGACAGGGGGGACCCGCCAAAATCGGCCAAAAATTTCTGCAGCGTTCGCAGCGGAGGACCGTGGATCGCCACCGTGCGACCTACAATGTTGAGGGTGCCGCCATTGAGAATCAGCAGCCTCGGCATCTCCGGTTGCACGCCCGTTAGAACAAAAGCCTCAGTGGTCAGTGCGATGAGGGCATTTACCGCGTGGTGCAGCGTGCCATCGCCGCCGGCGATCGCCAACACGTTGGCGCCGCGCACGCACAGCAGGTGCGCCAACGCCCGTCGCACGGACGCGAGGTCAGGCGTCTCAACGGCCGCCGCTTCGTCGCCCAAGACGCTCAGCAACGCGGTACGATGTTTGGCATTTGTGATTTGTCGAGCTCTGCCGTTGATAAGCATGCCGACCCGCACCGCGGCCCGTGGCGCGCAGGCAGCTTGGCGCGCAGCCACGCCGGATGGCGACAACGCAAGGGCAATCGGGTCGATCAACTGCGAAGCCATTTTACCTCTGGCCAAAAAGCGTCGCACGTTTGTTTGGCGGCTGCCAGCATCAGCCGCGCTTTGAGATTATTGACGCAGTTAAGGTAGTACTTTAAAGATGTTATGTAAATGGCACCTTGCGCGAGGCCTGTGAACCCCACGCGCGACGGCACTTTGCGTGGAGTTCTTGTTGCTTCACGGTGCGCGTGCTAGCATGCCACGCCAGTTGCGGGCATTGTTGCGCCAATTGCGCACTTTGAGGCCTGCGAAACGCGATGAACCGGTCCGTGCGGCAGAAATCCTTGGCAAAAGCGATCTTTGTCACAAGTTCTAATGAATGGAGATTATTGGCCTAATGCTCAAACTGTCCATCCAAGATAGCGAAGGCAAGAGCCACATCGTCCCGCTGACCGACGGCGAACTCAGCATCGGTCGCGACGAGGCTAATTCGATTTGCTTGTCAGATCGCAATGTTTCACGCCAACACGCGCGATTGACCACCAAAAATGGCCATGTTTATGTTGAAAACGTCGCCGCGACGTGGGGCACGCGCTACAACAGTTTGCTGCTCAAGGAACGCGCCGAAATTCAGCAGGGCGACGTCATCCAAGTTGGCGATTATGTGCTGGAATTGGTGCCCGATGGCAGCAAAAAGCGCGACAATGCCATCGTCGATGCGCCCGCTGCCCCGGCACCCAAAGCGCCGGCCAAACTAGAATCCAAGAATGCGTCGACGACCAAAAATGCCAGCGTTGCCAACGTCGGCAAGGGGTTAGAGGGCGGCACGGCGATGATCAACCTCGCCGATATTCAGTCTGGGATGTCGGCTGAAGCGGCCGGCCCGTCGACGGCGATCGCCGAGGGCGCCCAACCGCGGTTGGTCGTAGAGAGTGAGAATTTACGCGGACTTGAATTGCGTATCACCAAGACCCCGATTGTCGTGGGCCGCGTGCGCGAAGCTTCCGATTTGGTGGTCGATCACCGGTCGATCTCCAAGGAACATGCGCGGTTGACGCGGCAAAATGACGGAACTTGGCAGATTTTGGACTTGGGCAGCGCCAACGGCATCAAGGTCAACGGCGAGCCGTACAGCAAGTGCGATGTTCGCAGCGGCGATCGCATCGAATTTGGCCATGTTACCATGCGCTTCCTCGCTGCGGGCGCCAGAGCGTCAAGCGTCGGCAATGCAGAAGGCGGCAAAAGCGGCAAAGGCATGATGATCGGCATCATCGCGGCGGCAGTCGTTGTGTTGGCGGTGATTATCGGGTTCTTTGCAACCCGCGGTGGCGACAAGGCCAAAGATCCTGAGAATTCAACGCCCAAGGTGGGCGACGACGACAAGAAACCGAGCGTCGGCGACAAAGACAACGCAGCGAAGGCAGTCGACGACAAAGGTGACAAGCCGGTCAAGGTGGCCAAAGCGCCTGAAGCTCCGAGTGAACCTGCCAGCGATCCAGCCGACGTCGTGCAACAAGCCGACAAGTTGGCCAAAGGCGGCTTGTACGAGGAAGCGCTCACCGTGCTCAATCAGGGCAAGGGTAGATTTGCGGGCAACCCGGTGATCGAACTCAAGCTCAAACAGGTGCAAAATGAGTCCGATGCGTCTAAGAAATTGGATACGGCTGATCGGGCGTTGGAAAATGATCCCAAAGGCGCGCTGAAATTGGCCAACGAAGCCAAAGCGATGCTCAAAGATGGCACGCCGCTGGCCGATCGGGCAGACAAGATCGCTGAAGCCGCCAAGGCCGCAAGCGCACCCGCCGCACCGGAAAAACCCACGCACGAAGCTGTGGCAATCCCAGCCAAACCCAAGCCAGAACACGTCAAAGTCGACAAGCCGGTAGAAGAAAAGAAAGCAGCCAAACCGCCAGAAGAGAAAAAGGTCGCGCCGCCGCCTGAGGAAAAGAAGGCTCCGCCGCCGGTCGATGCGCCCAAAAGCGGTGCGGATTTGTACAAAGATGGGCGTCAGGCGCTGCTCGACGGCAAATCGGATGAAGCGATTGCCTTGTTCAAACAAGCACTTGCCAAAGGCAATGGCAAGGCCCACGGCCAATTGGCGCGGATCTACTCGCAGAAGAGCGACAAGGCCAACTGCGCGAAATCAGCCAAGGCGTATTTGGACAAATATCCCGATGCGGCAGATGCGCAGCAGATCCAGGGCCTTCTCGATCGCTGCTCCAATTAGCCGAACGCGCCGTTGAGGCGATCAGTAAAAATAAGATTCTTACTGATGCCAGTTTTGCTTGCTGGGACGCAAGTTCGCGCTTTTCAAGCGACTCACCGCTCCGATTGGTTTTGAAAGCGGCAGAATTCTGGCCAAAATCGTTATTGATGTTGATCCCCTGATGGCCATCGCGCGACAATTTCTTGCCATCGCCCTGCAATTGCTCATTGTTTTAACGCTGGTTTTTGCAGCTGTGCGTGCCGTACCAGGCGATCCGGTCGATCACCTGCTGGGCGATCACGCCACGGTTGCGGAACGCGACGCGCTGCGGGCGCGCATGCACTTGAACGGCCCGTTACACGCACAATTCCTTACGATGCTTGGTGATTTTGCCGACGGCACCTTGGGCTCGTCTCGGTTGGACGGCGCCGAACTGCCCGTGCGGACGCTTATCGCGCGGCGACTGCCGGACACAATTGCGTTGGCTGTGGCCGCACTTGTAGCGGCGATCTTGCTGTCATTGCCGCTTGGCATGGGCGCCGCAGTGTGGCGCGACGGACTTTTTGATCACGGCGCGCGCGCTGCCGCGTTGTTGGCGATCTCATTGCCGGCCTTCGTCTCGGGGCCGCTCGCGCTGTACGCTTTTGCGGTTTGGCTGCCGCTGCTACCTACGCCTGCCCACGACGCAAGTCCATTGGTGTCGCTGATTTTGCCGGCTTTGGTCCTTGGATTTGCGCTGTCCGGTCGCTTGTCGCGGCTGTTGCGGGCGTCGCTTTTGGAGGCATTGTCGGCGGATTTCATGGCCGCAGCGCGAGCGCGGGGGTTGTCTCCGGCGCGCCTATTGCTGCGTCACGCGCTGCCCAACGCGGCCTTGCCGGTCATTACGGTGCTCGGGCTGCAACTGGCGGCGTTGCTCAGCGGCGCGCTCGTCACCGAAAAAGTCTTTGGCCGTCCGGGTTTGGGTACGCTTTTGCTGGATGGCATTTCCGCCCGTGATTACGCAGTTGTGCAAGCCTGCGTGGTGCTCATCGGCGCGAGCTACGCCTTTATCAACCTCGCCGTCGATGCCTTGATTCGCCGTCTGGATCCGCGGTTGCGCGTCGCGGTGGCGCGATGAAGCAGCTTGCGCATCGGCCTAATCTGCTTTGGGGCGGCGCCATTGTCGCTTTTTTGGCGCTGTTGGCGCTGGTCGCCCCGCACTTGGCGGCTCTCGACGCTTACACCCGCAGCGGTTCGCTGGTTGCACCGCCATCGCGGCTGCATTGGCTCGGCACCGACGAGCAAGGCTACGACACGCTTGCGCGGGTTCTAGCCGGAAGCCGGCTCGCGTTCATCGTCGGCCCCGGCGTGGCCTGCCTGTCCGTCGGGCTCGGCACGGTTTTGGGTGCAATTGCTGGCTATTGGGGTGGATATTGGGATCGCGGCATCACGCTGGTCGCAGACGCATTGATGGCCCTGCCGGGGATCCTTTTTGCCCTGCTGATTCTTTTTGTCAGCGATTCTCCAGGTATCGGCACCGTGATCGTGGCACTGTCGATCACCGGTTGGGCCGGTCATGCCCGCTTGGTGCGGGTGTTGGTCGCAAGTGCGCGCGAGCGCGATTTCGCGATTGCAGCCAGCTTGTTAGGAGCGAGTCGCCTACGCGTTCTGCTGCTTTATGTCATGCCAGAAATCGTTGGACCTCTGACGGTGCAGCTCACGTTCGCGGTCGCCGCAGGGGTCTTGGGCGAAGCCAGCCTGTCGTTTTTGGGCTTGGGTCCACAAAACGCTGTATCTTGGGGGGCCATGCTCGAACAAGGGGCAGTTTTATTCCTTCGTTCGCCAGCCATTGTACTCTCTGCTGGTGGCGCGTTGTTTGCGTTGCTTTTGGGTTTGAATCTTTTGGGCGATGGCCTGCGCGACTTGTTGGACCCGCGCCTGGGTCCGGTGCAGCCGCACAAATTGACTAGAAATGAACGATTGGGGAACGCAGCATGAGACACGATCCACTAGCCGAGGCCCTGCGCGGCACAACCTTAGATGATCACAGCGCTTGGCAGCTCGCGCTTGAACTTTTTATCGCGGGCTATGAGGGCACAACGCTGCCCGATGATTGTGCGCACATGCTGGAAAACGGCTTGTCAGGGGCGATCTTGTTCAAGCGCAACTTACTGACGCTGCCCGACGGCGCGCTGGATCTGGACGCATTGAGCGAGCAAACCGAATCTATTCATGATGCTGCGGCGCAGTGCCCGTGGATCCGCGCACCTGCGATCTGCTCGGTGGATCAGGAGGGCGGCTTGGTCGCGCGTTTGCGCAAACCGTTTACCGAATTTCCGCCGATGCGCACGTTGGGCGATCGCGGCGATCTTGAATTGATCCACAGAGTCGGGGTGCAACTCGGTCGCGAATGCCAGGCCGCTGGCTTCAACGTCGACTACGCGCCGATTCTGGATGTCGACACCAATCCGCTCAACCCGATCATCGGCAACCGCGCTTTTTCACGCGATCCGGTTGAGGTGGCGCAAATGGCCGGAGCGCTGCTGGAAGGACTTCAATCGACAGGTGTTTTGGGCTGCGGCAAGCATTTCCCGGGTCATGGCGACACCGACACCGACAGCCACCTTGATCTACCTGTCCTCCATCACGATCTAGATCGCCTCAAATCAGTTGAACTATTGCCGTTTTCTCGTCTTAGTTCTCATCTCGACTTGGTGATGACGGCGCACGTTTTGTTTCCAGCGCTGGATGAAAAGTGGCCGGCGACGCTTTCACCGCAGATCCTTGAACCGCTGTTGCGCGTCCAATGCAAGTACCGCGGCGTCATTGTCAGCGACGATTTGGAAATGCAGGGTGTGGCCAAGTTGTTCAGTACTAGGGAATGCATCGCAGCTGGATTGGCTGCGGGCTGCAATGTTTTCTTGGTGTGTCGACGCGCGGACGTTCTGCGCGATGCGTTGGACGCCGCGGTGGCAATCTTGCAGGCACCCAGCGATGATGCTTTGCGCATCCGAGCTTTGCAGAGTATCACGCGCGTCCGGGCGCTGCGAAACAAACTCATCCGGCCGCGCGCCAACGCAGCGAACCTGCGGGCCCTGCTGGCCAGCGCGGAGACGGCAAACTTGCGCGCGCGCTTGGGTACTGGCACGCTGGCCTGAGCGCAACCGGCAAAATTAGGGCAAAGAGGGCAACAATGGCGACTGCAATGAGCAAAATGAATTGGAAAACCGCGCTTGCGCTAATCCTGGTTTTTGCGGTATTTGCTGGCAGTTACGGGTGCCGCAAGGCCCCGCCACCACTGCGAAGTGAAGCGCGAGCGCCGCAAGCGCCGGCCAAAACGAGCGAACAAGAGGCAGCGACGCGCGCCGTGGAAGCGGCGGAAGGCAAAGCCAATCAGGCGTCGTTGACGCCGACGGGCGCCGAACCTGGCGATCAAGCGGCGGCCACAACCGGCGGTGACGACGATGACCCAGAAGTCGCCGATGGCGATGAAGAAGATGCAGAAGACAGCAAAGACTATTGGAAAAACATTAAGTTTGACCGCGTCAGCTTTGATGAAGTGTTGGACTATGTCGACGTTAAATACATCGATGCCTCAAGCGATCACAAACGAGCGTGGATTGAAGCAGCGAACTTTGCGCTGATGGTCCTTGACGGTTCAGAGGAATTGGTGCCAACGGCGTTTTATCAGGCCCGCAAAGGAACACCCGATGAAGAAGGGCGCCTAGATGGCAAGACGGACATATTCGCTTGTGCTGGTAAGGCGTTGCCTAACGTCGTGCTGCATCACATTCCGTCAGATGAATACCTCAAGGCCAGCCGCCCCGTGCGCAAGAAAGGGCGTTTGAGCAATGAAGAAGTGCAAACGCTGCGCGATCGCAGCAAGGCGCGCAGTCAGTCCTACAACGACGCATGGAAAGCGGTGCCATTTGGCAAAGCTGAGTTTGAATGCGCCATGACGTATGCGCTGGCCCAAATTGCTGCTTATCAAGCGAAAAATCCGCCGGTTGTCAAAGCGGGGGGCGCCAAGTCGACGGACGCAAAGGCCGCGGTAGGCAAGAAGGGCGATCCGGCCAAACCAGCCGCCGAAGTGGCCAAAAGCGCGCCGGCAAAGGACGCGGACAAGAAAGAAGCAGACAAGAAAGATGAAGACAAACGCCTACCTCCGGATCCGGATCGCGCTTGGGAAGCTGCAGCTTCTGGCTACTTGTACGCGCTTGATCCTCATTCTTCGGTCATTCCCCGTCGCGCGTGGGACGATTCCAACAAGAAGACGGAAAACAATTCGTTTGAAGGCATCGGTGCGGTACTAACCCAACGCGATGATTTGACAATTATTGAAAATCCGATGGAAGGCCGACCGGCCTACCGCGCCGGCCTTCGCGCAGGCGATGTCATTCACAAAGTCGACGATGTCGACGTGACCGGCTGGGTCCTCGGCAAAGTTGTCAAACATATCCGTGGGCCGCACGCGACCAAGGTCAAGCTGTCGATCAGCCGCGAAAGTGAGCCGGATCCCAAAGATTACGTGATCGCGCGTGAGCAGATCGAAGTGAAAAACATCGACGGCGAACTTCTGCACGATTATCCGGGTATTGCGCGTGTAAAAATGGCGGGCTTTATCAGCAGCAGCAAGCGCGATTTGCGGGCGCTCATCGATAAGCTCGCTAGTCAGGCGCCCGGCGGCAAGCTGCAGGGACTGGTGTTGGATTTGCGGCTAAATTCTGGCGGTTTGCTGAGTCAAGCCATCGATATCGCTGATATGTTCCTGCCAAAAGGCCGTATTGTCACGGTCAAATACCGCCGCGCCGCGGAAGAAGCCCACAACGCCACGCCATCGGCAAGTGATTATACGTTTCCGCTAGTTGTGCTCGTCAACGATGGGTCTGCGTCGGCATCGGAAATTGTGGCATCGGCGATGCAGGACAATCAACGCGGTCTGGTTGTCGGCTTGCGCACGTTTGGCAAAGCGTCTGTGCAAACGCTGTTTGAACCGACCCTACACCCTGATTATTACATCAAACTTACGGTGGCGCGCTACTACGCCCCCAGCGGTCAAACCATCCAAGTTGTCGGTGTTACGCCAGACGTTCAGGTCGCACCCGAAGTCGACGGCAAAATCCCGGTGGGTTTCCGCGAGGAAAATCTGAACAATCACTTGATTCCGATCGAAGGCGAGTTCAAATCACCGTGGTTGCCGCAAATGGCTGAATTGAATAAGTGCATCGCCGAGCAGGGACGGGCGGACAAATTGGCCAAGCAAGAGCCCAAACCGCAGATCCGCCCCGATTACCAGCTGCTCAAGGCTGCGGATTATCTCGGTTGTTTGGCCAAGGCGCCGACCAAGTAAGACTGTCACCATTGCCGCACTTGACGGAAGGCGGCTAAAATGTTGCGCTATGCTGGCCGAGCGGCGCCTGCCAATGCTCGCCGTGCACGCGCCAGCGCGGCGATGTTGCTCAGATTCGATTGGAAAGGAGCCTTGCCGTGAGCCCAAATAACGCTGCCGAAAATTTCGCGCCAAGCCTGCCGCCGATTTCGCCACCGATCCACGCTGATCTGCGGACTTTGGCCGCGGAGGTCGCAGCGCTGCGCGAGCGGGTCGCGGTATTGGAAGCGCGTTTGGGCCAACCGCTCGTCGAAGTTCCCGACGCTGTCGCGATAGAAGCACCTGTTATTGCGGCGATCCCTGAAGCCGATGCCGAAATGCCGCAGTGGTTGCCTGCGCGACGCGAGCAGCCGCAAGCCGAGGTCAACGCACTGCTGACGGCGCTGTTTGCCCTTTGCTTAAAGGTGCAGTCGCAAGATCTGCATGAAAGTTTGGAAGAATTTGAGCAATTTAAGACGCTGACCCATAGCGCGCGCAAGGGTTCGCCGCTGTTGCATCAGGAACTTTTCTCCTACAAATGGAAGCCGGTCGTGCAGCGCGTGGCGCAATACCTAGCAAATCCAACAGATCCCAGCAGTTTTGCTGTCGACACGATGAAGCCCAACAAGCTCGACAACAAGACCGATCAGGTGCGTTTGTACCTAAAAGCCGAGAAACGCATGCCGCCGCCGATCACGTTGCGCCGCGATGACAATGCCGGCGGCGCGCTGCGGATTGACGCAATCTCTCTGTAAACTTTTCGCTTTTCGACATCTAGCTCAAATCTGACGGACGCACTCAGTTTGCGGCAGGGCTATCGCAAGAACGATCAGTCTCCGTGGCGGCCTATTGCGCCGGGATCGATCGACGGGTCGCGTGCGATATCGTCAAATATATTGAATGTGCGAAGAAAAATGGGTCCGCTGGCGACGCGTGGGAATAAAATTCCCCCGCTA
>CAMDBH010000022.1 GCA_945889325.1 Klebsiella pneumoniae | reverse complement strand
TTTCAGAAAATACTTTTAATAATTCAGCGATTGTGTTCCAAACCGTGCGCCCCAATGTCCGCAGATCACCGGTTGGCGGTAACCAGGGCTGATAAAGTTGAGAATATCTCTCAAAGTGTCAGATGGTTACCGTTCTTGCGATCGCCCTGATCGAACGGCTCCTCGGGGTTGACAATCTCTGGGCGAAGTGCAGACTTCCATGCTGGCAAGGCGCGGGGACCATGGCCACACTGGGGATTTTTCCATGACATCGAATCGCATTTCAACATGGGCCATTGCGCCACTTTCGCCCTGTAGATTGCCGGTTTTGGCATCAGGGGTGGGGGTTATTCCCTTAGATTTCAGTGGCTTGTGGCGATTTCGCTACTAGCCGGCTGCGGCTCCGCCGGTGGCGGCGACGGCGTTGCGGCCGCGGGTGGAATTCCACGACATCGTTCCTGTCTCTGTCGAGGCGCCTGTCACAAAGTCCATCCGACACCAACTCTCAATTCGGGTTCCGCTGCGCTCGCTCGCTATGACACCAATTCCGTTTAATTCTATCCTCTTGACGCCCGCCGTTGAAACGGCGGTCTAGTTTTGTAAAAGCCCGATGCGGGCTGACAGCAGCGGCGTCCCGGGCAAAACTCCGGTCGACCGCAGCGATCTCAATCGCCGGAAGTGGCATGACCCACACGTTTTGCCCATAGATGATTCAGCCCGTCCGAGCGGAGCTTTTGAACTTTATAGGCGCCTATAAAGTAAAGAATCCCCCAATCCCCGCTAATATTCCAAAGCTTTCACCAAAAACCGCGATCGCCAATCGGCCGGCGCAAAAATCACCCTTGCGTCTGCCGCAAGATTCTGCCAAACTGAATCCACGGACTGCCAACGGTCCGTTAAAGGTGCGCCATGCTGTCGTTGTCCGCCTCCGATGTCTTGCCTCTGGCCGATTTTAAAGCGACAGCGCCCGCGGCTCTGGCGGCGCTCGCTAAACATAACCATCCAATTTTGCTGACCCAAAATGGTCGTGCAGCGGCGGTTTTGTTGTCGCCTGCAGCGTTTGACGCATTGGTGGCGCAGGAGCGCGTGCGGACCGCGATTGCGGAAGGCTTGGCCGACGCCGAGGCTGGGCGGGGGCTGTCGACCGTCGAAATGCGCGCCAACTTGGCGACTCGGCTGGGACAGGGCGAATGAAACGCCACGTCGAATGGTCACGGCGTGCTGCGAATGACTTGCTGGAAATTGCTGAATACATTTCTCAAGATAATCCGGCTGCCGCCTTGGCGTGAACGGAAAGTCTGTTTGCCGTCGGTGCAGCGCTAGCCGAATTGTCCGCACGCGGCCGACCGGTCGCTGAATGGCCGGGAAAGCACATCCGCGAGCGAATTGTCAAAAATTACCGGCTGATCTACCACATAGAGCCAGACAGAATTGTGATCTTGACGGTCATAGAGGGGCATCGCCAGTTGAGATGAGGCCTTACTACCCCACCTCCGCAACTCGGTGCCATCAATATTCCAAGTTTTTTCCAAAAAACCGCGACCACCAACCCGCCGGCGCAAGGGCGTAGAACTCCGAAAGCCACGTGGCGGCGTCAGCGGACGGCGGGCACGGAGACCCGCCGCTACACATTTCATTTGTCACCCCGCATTTGGCGTACAAGAAGCCATACTTCAGCACGCCACATTTCCGGTAATCGTCCACGGCGTCCTCGATGAAGTCGGGCAATCCATGGCCATCGTTGGCGGCTTTGCTCATGGCACGGATTTTCGGCCACTCTTGGCATACCGCATTGTAAAGTATGCCTTCTTCCGGCTTGCGGCGGGTGTAGGTGGCGGTGACTGCCATCGCGCGGCTCCTGGCAGCGGCGATGCGCGGGATCCAGCGGTATTTGCAGCAGATTTTGCAGCGTTGGGCGAATGGGAAAGGACAAGCTCAAAGCCGTTTTGGCGACGCTGCACCAGGAATTGGGCCAGCTTTTGGCCGCGATTGGTTGAAAAATCCAAGCGCCGAACTGTTGCACAGGGTGCAACAGTTGGAAGTAGCTGAAAAAATTAGATCCGTAGCGCCGCCAGCGGGAAGGCCGCCGCAAACGCGCTACGCGACCGGCGCATTATTTGACCTTGCTTGCCACGAGGTTGCCCTGGCTGCAGCCGACAAAGGCGCGGATGACCTTGCGCAATCCGGCGTACTTGGCCACGGGATACACGCCTGCCGGGATGGTCAGTTCGCGGGTCAAAGTCCAGAACTTGCCGTCCCAGCCCGCGCGGCACGCCATGCCAAAATCGTGTTCTCGAATCGTAACATCCGCAGGCTCCTCCATCACCGTGAGGCCTGGCGGCAGCGCCACCGCCAGCACTTCGACTTCATGAATCGGGTCAGCGACCAGAATCGGCGTGCGCCGCGGATCATCGAGCACGAACAGCCCGTTCAAATGACTGCCGATCAGCCGCAACGGCAGCAACAAGCGCTGACCCACCACCGCCGCGGCATTTTCCGAGTGAAAGGTCCATTTGCGCGTACACTTGAGAAGCTTTACATCGCACTGCATGTCTCCCAACAGGTCGGGCAGGGCTTTTTCATCGCGCAGCCGCATCTGTTGTTCGGCCTCTTTGGATTGCGCGCCGTGACTCAAATTCCGCGTTTGGCGCATCTGCGTCATCGCATCGGCGCCGGTATACGTTTGGCGCACTTCCATGTCGGCATAGCCCAGACCGTTCAGATAAACCTCCGTTGTGGCCTGCCGCAACGTCTCTTTGCGCACAGTCCCCGTGACGCGCAGGGCGTTGGTCACGGCCACCGTGCCCTCGGACCGGATTTCGACTGTAAAAATCACGGCCATCGCCCCCTCAAGCCAGTAGGGAATTTCACCCGGCTCGCACATCTCGCAGCTGGGATCTAGCCAACGCCCGCCGCCTTTGGGCGACGGCACGTAGACAATCAGGTGATTAAGCCAGTTGAGATTGGGCTGCTCGGCGTCGAAAAATTGGCCGCCTATCCAGGTGGTTGCAGCAAAACGCGCATCGATGCCAGCTTCATGCAGGTACGCCCACAGCGCAAACGCCTTGTCCGCCGCATCGCCGCTTTTTTGTTTGAACAACTCACCGCGCGGCGTAATCGCTTGCCAGTTGTCAAAACCCGTCAGTCGCACGTCATCGCGGATGCGCTTGAACAGGGCGTCAATCACTTCGTCCTGCGTTCGTTTCGCTGCAAATTTAGGGACATCGCCCGCCAGCAACTTGGCATTGTCGACGTAAAGGCGATGCGCCAGAGGGCTCAAAATCGCGCTCCAATCGCGATCCATGGTCCACGTATTGCGGTGAAATTCATAGGCCGTCATGCGCAGTCGCCAAAATGGCCGGTAGAACATCGGCGGTGGCATCCACTGTTCTTGCGGATTCGCTGCAATGTCATGGACATCAAGAACTAGGCGCAAGGGATCGCCGTCGACCTTGCGAAAGGAAGTCGGCAGACTATAGACCGTGGCGGCAAAACGCGCCGAGGTCGGCAGCACAATTTCAGCGTGATAATGCCGCACTGGCGACTCATCAGCGATAAAGTCCCATGTGCTGCCCAAATTATACTCGCTCTCAATGGCGTAAATCACTTCGAGAATGCTGCCGACATCGACGTTGGGCAAGCGAAAAACGCTGACCTTGAGCTGCGAGTCCTTGTCGATGGTCGCGCTGGTTTCAATCAAATCCTTCTGTTGCAGTTCACGGATGCTGCCGTCGGGCGCCAGCGTGCGCGCGCGCACGATCAAGCGTTGGTCCGCGCCGCGGCTGATCCGCATGTCGGCCTGGGCGAGACCTGCTTCCGAACGGATCAAAACTGCTTTGTGTACAATACGTTCCGTGAATGCAGCTTCACTTCGTCCCGCGCGGGTCGCAATGAACAACGCCTCGTGCAGCACCACAGCGTCTGATTCGCGGTCGGCCTCCGCGGCCGCCGTCTTGCGCAACTCTGTGGCTTCAAACCATGTTTGGCGCATTTCCGCGGCGCAAGCCGGCAAAAACAACAGCAGCACGGCGATCCAGCGGTCCGGCTTCATGGTGCCCCAACGAGCCGAACACCCGGATCTGCTTCCAAGATCGCCGGTGCGTCGCAGGCAGTGCTCCAGATATGCTGCATTTTTTTCCACTCGGCCAGATCGGCGGCCGACACGATGGAGGCTTCAATGGTCAAATTTTGCTTTAGATGCAGCAGCTGTCCACTTTGGAGCCAACTCAGTGCAAAATGGACGCGTTCATCGCGATACTCAACCGGCGGCGGCAGTTGCGCGACATGAAAGCCATGCGGGATGGCAATGTGCAACTCCGCCTGCATTTGTCGGCGTCGGCCCAACACCAGCGGCTGCGTCCGCGACCGGCTGATCGGCGTGAGCCAAGTCCCCAAAGCTTTAACAGAACGCAGCAGAAGCTGAGTGGTCCCGGCACTTTCCGCTAAACCGCGAAACACGCCGTGGCCTGAGAGCAGAGCCGGTTCGGCTTCATCGGGATCTACTGGAACTACTTGGGTTTTTTGCACAGTCAAGTTGCTTTGCGGCAGCCATTCTGCCATCGCTTTGTCGCGTGCGCCGACTGCGGCCTCGACAAAAGCGCTGCGCAGGGATGCCGCGACAGACCCTGATGCTTGCAGGCGAAAATCCATTTCAGGCTTGGGCAGCAGTTGCACATCGGCCGTCATGGACCAACTGTTTTGAGCGGCCGTCGCGGCGGCAACCGGCATGAGATCGCTGCCTGTGGCTGAAAAAGGCAACAAAACCGTTGATCGATCGCCGTCCGGCAGCTCGCCCAACGGGGTAAAACGCGCGGTCGGATCAACCACGACCGGCCCATCGGCCAGATCGACAACCAGAATCTGATGGTTGCTCCCGCCCAGAGTCGGCATCAAAAAAGGCTTGGGCACGCCGCTGTGCGAATACAATTCCGCCCCGCGACTAGCGATTCCGGCGTGGGCCAACAGCGCCTGCAGCAAATTGGCCTTGTCCTTGCAGTCGCCGTTGCGCACCTCAAAAACCTGAGTCGCCGCATGGGGAATCCAACCGCCCATGTCCACTTCCACCGCACAATAGCTCACCTCGCGCCGCACCCACCCCAGCAATTTCGCGGTCTTCTGCCGCGGCGTTTGCGTGCCTTGCAGCAATTCCGCGGTCTTTTGCTCCATGGCTGGCGTCAGTTGCCGCGTTGTCGTCGAGGCATCATACAGCCATTTCGACAGTGCCTGCGGCGAGGGAAAACCGTGAATTTCATGGCCATTTTCCGTCCATTTCAGCAAACGCACTTGCAAAATCGGCACCTGCGCCCACAGCGGCGGCGCACGTTGGTCCAGTTGGTGCTCCGGCAAATCGTCGCGGTACCAAGTCAGCACGCGCTCCGCGTTTTCAAGGGTTTCCACGGGCGGCCAATTGAGTTTTTTGTCGCCTTGGTGCACGTCAAATTCCACCTGCCAATCCAAGGGAAATCGCACGGTAAGTTGGCTTTTTAGCTCGACAAGTTCACCGCCAAACAGATGGCGCGCTGGAAACAGCCGCGGTTGCAACTGACGCACGACGGATTGCGCCTCCCAAACACTGCCTTCAGGCAGCGCGGGCACGGGCAAGGCCAAGATCCGCGCCGAAGTGAACAGGACGCCCGACGGAAACGCAGGTAGATCCATGGCATCGCTCATCTTCCACGTCTTGGCGCGGTACGTTTCTTTATCCACCGGTTCCGACAGCCGCGCATCGAACGCCTTGATTTCCCAGATATTCCGATTGTAGCTTTCCGTGTGCTGCAGGTACTGCCGCGCCTTGTCGTTGAACACCCGCACCCGCTGGTAGGAGGTCGTGTCCGCAACCGCCTGACCGAGGTCGCCGTCCAGGTGAAAACGCACATCCGTACGTTTTTCCAGCACAATCCCGGCCAATCCCTGCGCACGTGCGTGTGAAGGTAGCGCGGCGTAGTCGATCGGCTGCCAACGCTTGCCGCAACCCAGAAGCGATGTCAGGACCAACGTCCAGATCTGCAATTTCATTTTATAATTACGCAGTTGCCTCTCTCGATCCGGGGTCGCTGCGTCAAGTCGGCACGCTGAAGGCCCTGTTGCCAGCCCCCGCGGCCCGCCCGCGCCTCGGTGGCCAGAATGCGCCTCGGTGGCCAGAATGCGCCCAGTTTCCGACGGCTGTCAAGCCCATTTTCGCGAAAAAATCCCACAAAATTACATGGGCTTCCGGGCCAAGGTGGACTCTGGATCTCCACATCCGCGGCTGCCGCCGCTGACCTCAAGGCCCTCCCTCCTCGCCACCCAGCACATCCACTGGCTCAGGCGGCAGCGGCAGCGACAATCCGGCGTCGGAAGCGCGGTCTTGAACAGCAGCACCAAACACCGCATTGAGCGCGTCAAGCGCTGCGATTGTATGCTGAAAAACCAAGCCGTACGGGCTGTTGCTTGCGTTAATCAGGCAGCGCGTCACGCTAAGGCCGGTGCAGGATTCCGCCAAAAATCCGGCGCGTTCGTTGCCGAAGAACAAGCAGCGATCGAAGGCCAAACTTGCAGAAGCATTGAGCAAAACCCCATCGGCGAGTGAAGTGACTTTGCCAGTGGTTTCGGATTTTGCGTTAACTTCAGGGTACTTACCCACGCCAGTTGCGCTAAAAGTGCAGCCAGACGCGGTTAAGGTGCTGTGATCGACTGCCACGGTAGCACCGAGGTTGGCGTTGAACGTGGACGCGAGCAACAATGCAGTGCTTTTGCCCAACAGCCAAATGCCGGAGCCGCCGGTCTGGTCCGCAGCAGGGCCGGTACCGCGCACGGCGAGGCCCGCAGCGGCCAAACTCGCCGCGTAGACAAACACACCCGCGTCGCGGCTTCCAACGACGGTAGTGGCCTGCAAATCTAAGTGAGCATCATAGCTTACGTTGACGCCCCAGCCGCGCTTTTGGTCGCTTTTTTGCGCAAGCGTGCCATCGATCAAAAGCCGCGATGCGCGCATCGCGCTGCCTTGGCCATCTACGACCAAACCAAAATCACGGTTGCCGGACAAGCGCCCGTCCCACAAGTTCATTTGCGCCCCACCCTGCACGCTGACGCCCAGACCAAACACGCCATCACTTGCCTGTCCCACTGTGCCATCCACAAGCAGGTGCAGCGCCTCCACTTTTGTCGTTGCGTCGTAGGCCATCAGGCCGCGCGTATGATTGCCAGAAAGACGTACATCTTGCAGGCGAACATAGGCACCCGCGTCGACAGACAAGCCAAAGCCGGCCGATTGGTCCAACTGGCGCGGCAGTGTGGCGTCGACCAGCAGGAATTGCGCCGCAAATTTCGTGCCGCTGCCGCCGATGTTCAAGCCAGAAGTGCGATTTTGCGTCAGCCTACCTTGGTAAATTATCGCGTGCGCCCCCTTTTGCACAGCGACGCCCTGACCATACCTTTTGTCCAACGTTTGGGCCAGCGTGGCATCGACAAGGAACTGCCGAGCCAGCAGCGCCGTGCCGTCATCTTCAACAAGAAGTCCGGCTTGGTGATTTGCCGAAAATCGCGCGTCGGTAAGGCGCAGTTCCGCAGCGGAATTTGCCCATGCACCAAAACCAGAACGGCCGTCCATCAGTCGCGGCAGTGTACCATCGATGAGCAAGTGGGTCGCGTCGACAATCGTCGCGCTTGACTCCGCAGCAAGGCCCCACGCGCGGTTGCCGGTCAGGCGCGCAAACTGCAAAATGAGGGTCGCGCCGTCTTGGGCCGAGGCCCCCGCCCCCGTCGTTTGATCGGCTTTGTGCGGACGAGTCGCATCAACCAGCAGGCGCATCGCCCGCAATTCTGAAGCGTGGCCCAAAACACGCAAGCCTTTGTTGCTGTTGCCGTGCAGGCGTCCGGCCGCCACAACCGCTTGGGCACCGCCGTTAACCACCAACCCGTCGCCGAGCAACCCATCGCTTGCGCCCGATTCGGTACCATCGACAAGCAATCCAGTGGCTTGCAGATGACTGCCGGCATCAGCAACATACAAACCGCTCCAATGATTGGCTGAAAGGCGCATATTTTTCACCGTAGCCCGTGCGCCGTGTTCGATATCCAGACCCAAGCCGAAAGTCTTCTTGGGTTCTTTGGCTTGGGTCCGCGCAATCACAACCGAATCGGCGTCGAGCACGGCAGTGGTGCCGTCGACATACAGACCGATTTCTTGGGTATCGGCGATGAAAACACGGCTGAGCTTTACTTTTGGACCGCCGTAGAGGCTCATGCCGCGCGCTTTGCCGCTAATGCGCACACCTGTTAGCGACACGTCACCGGCAACCTCAGTGGTATCGACAACTACAACGGATTGCTTGTCGGCACCGATAATTGCAACCAGTGCTGCACAGCGACCGAAAATGGCTGCGGGTTTGGCAATGTCCAGCGATTCCGCATAAGTGCCCGCCGCCACGGCAATCGTTGCGCCGGATGCTGACAGCGCGAGCGCGTGAGAGATTGTCTTAAATGGCGCCGTCTTGCTGCCATCGGCCGCATCGTTGCCATCGGCGGCACTCACGTAAACAACAGCCGTCGCACCGGCGAGGTCTGGCCAAACAGCTTGACCACAATCGGCTGGATCGGGCAGGCAGGGCGGCAATTGCCCTTCGCCAACTGGAGATTTTTCATCGACAATGAAGCCTAGTGGACAAACGGTCGGCCAAGGCACACCGACATAAACGCACTTTTTCTCATCCGGCATTTCGCCTTTTGGCCCGCGGTGGCACAAAGTCATCTCACTTTCTGTGCAAAACCGCGGCTCTTTGGTCATTTCATCGATGCAAAAAAACGTGTTGTTCACATCCGGCAGCGCTGCCAGCGGTGGCACCCCTACCGGAATGCTGTCCACAAGTGGCGGAACGGGCGGCAAAACGGCCAAATCGCCATTCCAATCGCGCGGCACCCGGCCGCCGGCAAAATAGCCAGCGGCCGCGCAATCGCCGGCCTTGTCGCTGACCGGAAACGTGCCTGCCGCACAGCCGCCGCCGTCGGCGATTTCAGCCGCAGTGCAGATTCTGCCAATGGTTTCGCAGTTGGCGCTCCACGCTTTGCAGGTCTTCTTGTCCGCGTCTTGCCAGTCCCAGCACCATTTTGGCGCGCATTTTTCGGGACTTGTGAAGATGTTTTCCGCACATTCCGGTGGGCCGACTGCCGCGCAAGTGTCACCGGCGAAGTCGTAAAATTGCCCGGCAGGACAGCAAGACCCATCGGCTTTTCGCTGCTTTGGATGACATTGGGCCGCATCGCCTTGCGCGGTGTCGCTGACGTCCACGGGCACGTCCGCCGCCGTGTCGCCGCCGCCGCACGCGACGGCGACGTGCAAGACGGCAGCGCAAAGCGCTTGACAGCAAGAACGCTGATCAATCCATGTGATCATGGCGTTTTCCCGCCTTGGGCCGCGATCACTTGAACCGCCTGGGGCGGCTTTGGCAACAACAGACCCGCGTCGCTGACGCGATCGTGCAATTTGGCGCCGAAAATAGCGTTGAACTGATCCACTGTATCTATGCTATTTTGCAGGACAAGTCCATAAAGGCCGTTGGATGCATGGACCAAATTGCCGGTCAGTTTGGCACCCGAGCTCGTTTCGACAAGGATGCCGGCGCGGTCATTGCCCATGAAAATACAGTCTTTTATCTGCGAGTGCGGGGACTCTTTGAGCAAGATGCCGTCGGCAAGCGGCGTGGTCTCATTGCCGCTGCCCGCTGGATCTGCCAACGGGTATTTGCCCCAATGCGTTGAAAGAAGGAGTAGATTTTGCGCGACAACCGTACTTGAATAGGCGACCAAGCCCACGCCGATGTTGCCGGTAAAAGCCGATGCCACAATGGAAGCTGTGCTATTGCCGAGCAGCCACAAACCGCCGCCGCCCGTTTGATCTGCATCCGATGGCAATGTCTCAGCAATTATCACGCCAATGAGGCCAACCGTGGCCAACATGGCGCTCAGCCCCAACTCGCGGTTGCCGACGATGCGACTGCCCTGCAAGTGCAGCATTGCCCCGCGCTGTGCGCTCACGCCACGGCCAAACATCTTATCATTTTGTTGCGATAGTGTACCGTCGACCAGCAAACCGTTGGCGGTGACCGTACTTTTGTCGCCGTCCACCAGCAGTCCCGCGTTGCGGTTCAGCGACAAGCGCACTTGGTCAAACTTGACCTTTGCGCCGTTTTGCACACCGACGCCCTGACCCGACTGCCCATCGCTCGCTTGCGCCCCCGTGGCCTCCACAAGCAAATGCGTTGCCTCCAGCGTCGTGGCCGTATCGGTGACAAACAAGCCCACCGTACGGCTGCCGGAGATCCGCGCGTCGCGCAAAAGCACGGCCGCGCCATCCTCAAAGTCCGCGCCGCGGCCATCTTTTGCGTCGCTGCCGCGGGGCAAAGTGCCGTCGATGACAATCCCAGCAGCATCCAATGATGTACCGGTATTGCCAGCATAAAGCCCGACGTCGCAGTTGCCGGTCAATCGCGCAGCCTGCAGCACAATTTCGGCGCCGTGGGCCACCGCAACGCCGACACCTGCTTGTTTGTCCAGTTCTTCCGGCAGTGTTGCATCGACGAGCAGACGGGTCGCCGTCACTGTGGTGTTGTAATTGTTCGCTGCAAGTCCCGCGTCGCGGTTGCCCGATAAGCGCACGTCCTGCAGCGTCACTTGCGCGCCGTTGAACACGCTCACGCCGTTGCCGAGCATCTGGCTGCTCTCCTGCGAACGGGTGCCCGCCACCAAAAGGCGTTCAGCGCTAAGCGTGGTTTTGGCGCCATCCACGGCCACGCCCACATCGCGATTGCCCGACAAAACTGTATCTTGCAACGTCACTTGCGCCTCTTTGCGCGCGGAAATACCAACGCCGAACTTTTTGTCACTTTGCCGCGCCAACGTGCCATCGATCAGCAAACGCGAAGCGTTTAGCCCACTTTTGGCTCCGGTAATGAACAGGCCCAATTCGCGGCTGCCCGTAACACGCGTGCTTTGCAAGGTCACGTTTGGGCCATTTTGCACCACAATGCCGCGGCCCGACTTTTGGTCGTTGGGCAAGGTGTTGTCGACCAAAAGGCGGTTTGCTGCGACGATTGTGCCAAAATCATCAGCGCTTAGGCCGTTGTCGTGGTTGCCCGTTAAGCGCGTGTCGGTCAAACTGAGTTGCCCCGCGCTGTCGACCGCGATCCCTCGCCCCAACGTGTTGTCGCTAGACCGCGGCTGCGTGCCCTGAACGACAACCGATTCCGCACTGAAAATCGCCTGAGGACCGTGGACAAACACGCCTGCGACCGCCTGTCCGGCCACGACGGCGCGCCGGAAATGAAGGTGGCCAGCGCTGACCTCAATGCCGTTGCTTTTGCCGCCAAAACGGACGCCTTCGACAAAGACTTCATTGCCCTGCCAGTCGCCGCCAACGTGCAACACCGTCGCGCCGAGCAAACCATTGACCTCCACCAACGCCGCACAGCGACCGCGGATGGTCAGCGATTTTGTGATCGAAAGTTTTTCATCATAAGTTCCGACAGCTACCGCTACCGCGCCACCGCTGGGTGCAAGTTTCAACGCTTTTCCAATAGATTTTAACGGCTTGTCGGCGCTGCCTGTGGCAGCGTCGTCGCCGGTTTCGGCGCTGACGTACAGCACGGCGGTTGCTGCTCCGACTTCGGGCCACGGCCCTGCCCCGCAATCCGCCGGATCGGGCAGGCAAGGCGGCAAAATCCCCGCGGCAACAGGACTTTTTTCATCGACCACAAAGCCCGGCGGGCAAACACGCGGCCACGAAACGCCGACGTAAACGCACTTCGTGGCGTCCGGCAGCGCGCCCTTGGGCCCGCGGTGGCAAACCTTCATCTCACTTTGTGTGCAAAAACGCGAAGCCTTGGTCTTTTCATCGATGCAGAAAAATTGATTGTCGACGTCGGCCAACGTCGTCAACGGCGGAACGCCAACCGCAATGCTATCTTGCAGCGGTGGCACCGCCGGCAACGCCGCCAATTCGCCGTCCCAATCGCGCGGCACCCCACTACCTGAGAAATAACCCGCCGGTGCACAATCGCCAACGTTGCCGCTGAAGGGAAATGAACCAGCTCTGCAACCAGCGCCCGCAGAAATTTCCGCCGAACTACACAATCTACCTACGGTTTCACAGCCGTCGCTCCAAGCTGGGCATGGATTGCTGTCGCTGTCCTGCCAGTCCCAACACCATTTCGGCAGGCATTTTTCGGGATTTGTGAAGATATTTTCAGCGCATTCCGGCGGGCCGACAGGTGCGCAGGTGTCGCTCTGGAAGTCATAAAAATGACCAGCTTGACAGCAACTGCCATCAGATTTCTTTTGCTTTTGGTGGCATGTGGGCGCGGTCTCTGCAACGTCCGCTCCGGCTTCGGTTGCAGCCGGTTCTCCCGAACAAGCAAAAAGCGCCCAAGCCCCCGCGTAAACTAATCGATTTGCAGCACTTTTCACGGCTGGGTGGCCTCAGGCGTCGGCGCGACGGCTGCCGTCACTCGGTTTCACAGCCACCAGCGGGGCCGCCGGAGGCGCAAAACAAATTATAGCAATTTCAAATTGACCTTGCCGGGACCGACGTTGACGCCGCCACTGTTGTCGACATTGATTCCGCTGTTATACGAGCCGCCGCCGCCGCCCCACGCGGGGGGGCCCGGCGCATTGTCGTGGCCGGCACCGCCGCCGGAATAGCCACCACCGCCGCCAGACCCCTGATTTTGATTGTGCATACCGCCGCCGCCGCCGCCAAAGCCGCCGTCTTGGCACATGTTGGCTCCGTTGTCCTGCCGCACGCCGCCACTGCCGCCTAGGATGAACGCGAAGCCTGATTTTCCTGAATTTCCAGCATTTTGCAAACCGGACGTCTTGAAGCCGCCGCCGGCAAAGCCGCCGACCGTGCTCGGATTGCGCTGGCCGCCGTTGCCGGCCGTGCCGCCTGCGTATGCGCTGGCCGTGCCGTCGTTGGCGACGACGCCGGGCGCGCCGGGCCCGACACCGCTGCTGGCACGCCCGCCACCGCCACCACCGGCGATGCAAAGCGGCGAAGACGCTGCGACATTGGCGCCCAAAGCCACAAACGTGCCGCCGCCACCGCCCGACGATTGACTGCCCAAACCCGCCTGACCGACAAGGATCTGCAAAATATCGCCTTTGTTCAACGCAAAAGTGCCCTTCATGCGCGCACCTGCGCCGCCCGCAAAGCCGGGCGCGTCGCCGCCGCTGGCGCCAAATGTTTCAATTTGATAGTTGCCGTTGACGGGCACTGTCCACTGCTGAATGCCGCTATTGAGGGTAACTTTCTGAAACAAACCATTGCCTTGGGGATACGCGTTGTCGCACTGCCCTTGCGAAGGACCGCTCAAGCCCGTCGCGCCACAGGTGGTGAACTGGACGTTGACGCTAATGTTATTCTTGCACAAATTGCTGCAGGCGTCGCTGTCCACCAAATTGCCGTCGTCGCAATCTTCACTGACCTGGTTGACCACGCCGTCGCCGCAAAACACTTTGGCAATGCACACGCCGGTCTTGCACCATTTTTTGCCATCGACGGAGCAATCTTGGTTGTCCGCGACCACTTTTACCTGGCAACCTGCGAATTTATCGCATGAATCCGTGGTGCAAGGATTGCCGTCGTCGCACACAATGGCCTTGCCGGCACACAGGCTGTTGGCACAGGCGTCCTGGTTGGTGCAAGCGGTGCCGTCGTCACAAGCATTTGAATTGTTGACATTTTGGCAGGACAGAACTGGGTCGCAGGTGTCGGTCGTGCAGACCTTGCCGTCGTCGCAATTCTTAGGGGCGCCAGGTGTGCAAATCGAGTTCTTGCATTGGTCAAACAGCGAACAAGCATTGCCATCGTTGCAGCCGCCAAAGATCTGTGCGTGTTTGCAACCTTTGAATTTATCGCAGCTATCGTCGGTGCAGCCGTTGCCATCGTCGCAAACCGGTGGCTCACCGCCGATGCAAGAGCCAAACGAGCACGTGTCGTTGAGCGTGCAGGCATCCTTGTCGCTACAAGGCATGGCATTATTTGAGAAAAAGCAGCCGTTGACGGCATCGCAGGCGTCGGTTGTGCAGGTGTTGCTGTCGTCGCATTCTTTGGCGGGTCCGGGGGTGCAGGCGGCGTTTTTGCACACGTCGTTCAACGTGCATTCGCTGCCATCGCTGCAAGGTCCGCTGTTGGCCGCGTGCTTGCAACCCTTTAATTTATCGCAGCTATCGTCGGTGCAGGCATTGCCGTCGTCGCACAGCAAGGGTCCGCTGCCGCTGCAAATGCCGTCCTTGCAGACATCGATCGTCGTGCACAAGTTGGTGTCATTGCAGGTGGAAAGGTTGTTGCTGGTGCTGCAGCCGTTGGTGGGATCGCAAAAATCGTCGGTGCAGGGATTGCCGTCATTGCAGACTTTGCCTTTTCCGGGCATACACTTGCCCGTCACGCACACGTCGCCGCTCGTGCAAACATTGTTGTCATCGCAAGCGTCGCCGTTGCTCACCGCGATGCACCCCTTGTTGCTGTCGCACAAATCGGTGGTACACACGTTGCCGTCGTTGCAGTTTTTGGGTGAACCGGCCACGCATTTGCCGTCTTTGCAGGCATCGCCTTCGGTGCAAACGCTGTTGTCGTCACAGCTTTTGTACGCGCCCGACTTGCACGTGCCGTCTTTGCAGGCGTCGCCCTCCGTGCACGCATTGCCGTCGCTGCAAATGGCTGTGTTGTTATTGAATTGACAGCCATTTTTGCTGTCGCAGGTGTCGTCCGTGCACGGATTTCCATCGCTGCAGGGCAATTTGCCCGTGCCGCTGCAGCTGCCGTTCTTGCACACATCGAGCATGGTGCAAAAATCGCCGTCGCTGCAAGGCCAATCATTGTTGGAAAAGACGCAACCATTCTTTGCGCTGCAACTATCCGTTGTACAAGGATTTGTGTCGTCGCAAGCTTTAGGCGATCCAGCGACACAAACACCGTCTTTACACGCGTCGTTTTCAGTGCAAACGTTGTTGTCACTGCATTTGGCGCTGTCATCGGCCGTGGATTTGCAGCCAAGTTTTGCATCACAACTGTCTGCTGTACAAGGGTTTTTGTCATCGCAGCCGTTGGATTTGCCCAAACATTTGCCATTGGTGCATTCATCACCAGTGGTGCAGGCCGATCCATCGTCGCAATCGCCCGTCTTTGCAGGATGTTGACATTCACCCGCGACACAGTTGTCATAAGTGCAACTTTGGCTGTCATCGCATAAACCGTTGCCAGATTCATCGGTTAAGCCATCGCAATCGTCGTCTTTCTGATTGCATTGCTCCAATGCCGCGCTGCCCGCATCGCAAGCGCTCAAGCCGTTGGCGCTGCAAGTGCGTTTGCCGCCACAGCTTCCCGCCGCATTGACGCTTGAGCAACCGGTGACCAATTGCAATTTGGTCGCGCGACCGTCGCAGTTGCAGACCAAGTCGTCTTTGACGCATTGATCGCCTTTGATGCCGCCTAAGCTCATGACTTGCTTGCAGCTATAACCCGGCGCGCAATCGACGTTGCCGATACATTTGGTGCCGCAAAAATTGCCGACAAGCGACAAACTGGCGTCTTTGTACGGCACGCAGCGCGAGTCCGCGCCGCCTAAAACGTTGTTGCAATCGCTATCAGCGCTGCACGGTTCGCAAATGCGCGGAAACGCCGGCACGCAGATGTTTTGCACATCGCCGCCCACGCCGGTGACTTGCGCGCATTTGAAGCCGGCGTCGCATTTGTCGTTGCACAAGCTCGCGCACTTTTGACCCGTCGGCGCTTCAATGCAAAATCCGCTGTCGCACTGCTGGTTTGTCTGGCAACTGCAGCCCGGTTCAGTGCAGCCTGCATCGCTTTTGGGCACGTCGGCGGCAGCGATCGGCGTATCGACTGCGGGCGCCGCGTCGGTTGCCGCAAGCGAGTCAGACGCAGCTTTGCTATCACCTGGCGCAGCATCAGAAAGTGATGCAATATCTGAGCCTTGTCCGTCAGGCGCTTCACTGACCGCATCACCGCCGCCGCTGACCACGCTACCGCAGGCAGCGGACGACAGCAGTAGAAACGCCAACCACACAAGATTATTCGATTTTCGCATCAAGTTGTCCTCGGCAGTTGGCTCGCCGCAGCAAACGGACGCCTTTTGCAGCGTACCTGCGGCGCGCCGCAGCGTCAACCGCCGATTTTTCATCAATCATTCTAGCAACTGCGCGCGGCAATGGCCGGTTGACAGCGGCGCGGACGCGGTGCAAGCTTGCGGCGATCGCGCGCGTGTGCTGCACGCGCACGCCTAGCTGTGGCAGGGCAACAGCGGGTTGTCGTCAGAAGTTTTTCTGCCCAATCGCACGAGGTTACAGATGTTTCGCAGGTTTGTCGGCAAGCGCGCAGTGGCGAGCGCGGTGATTTTGGCGGTTTCTTTGTTCGCGTTTGCTGCCACGGCGAGCCCTGCGCTCGATGCGTCCAAAGCCAATTTGGACAAAGCGGCGGGCAATTTGGCGCGGTTGGTGATCGAATTTGAAGCGGCCAAGGATGCCAAAGTACACAAGGAAATTGCGGATAAGGCCCAAGCGGTCCTGAACACTGTGGAGCCTGAAACCGAGAAAGGCGTGACGGATGTGGAAGAAGTGAAGCAACTCGCGGCCTATCGCCTGCAAGTGCTTGAACCTGTGGTGAAACGTTGGAAGAAGATTGGGCCGGTCGCGCCCAAAGCGGTTGCGACCGCTCCAGCTGGTGCAGCCCCAGCGGCAAACCATGGCCGAATTGACTGCCCCAAGGGCTCAAAACCCTTTGAAAAACCCGATGAAGCGTACTGCGCGTCGGTCGACAGCAAAAAGCAAGGCCCGTGGCTGTTTTGGTACAGCGACGGCAAGAAAAAGGCCGAATCGAATTGGAAGGACGGAAAACGTCAGGGCTTTCGCCGCACATGGTCCCCCGGCGGTCAAATGCGCGAAGAAGAACAATTTGCCAACGATGAACTGAGCGGCGCCAGCCGCAAATGGAGCGATGCCGGTGTGGTGGTTGAGGAATTGCGTTACAAAAACGGAAAGAAAAACGGCGTGTCTGCGTGGTGGTTCGACAACGGCAAGTCTAAGGAAGCCGTGACGTGGAACGACGGCAAGCGCGAGGGCCACAGCAAACGCTTTCACCCCAACGGCAAAATGGCCGACGACGCGCACTATAAAGATGGGCAGTTAGATGGCCCGCGCACGCAATGGACCCCCGACGGCACGCTTGTGAGCGCGGCTTGCTATCGCGCCGATCGCGAGACTTGGCGGACTGAAGATCCGAACAAGGTTAAAGAGCGGCCTTGTAAGTAGCGTTGAGTTGGAGTGGCGCGACAGGCGTAGCTGCGGTTTTGTGCGCACGCGCAATCTCGATCTGAAACGGCGTTGGGCGGCGGCACGAGAAGCGCTGCCAATCCGCTGGTCAAACCCTTGTCATTTCAGAAGGTCATGAATTGTAGTGACCCAGCCCCCGTAGTCAACCGCCGCCACGTCTAAGTCCCTGATTCTTTGGAGCGGGAAACGGGACTCGAACCCGCAACATTCAGCTTGGGAAGCTGACGCTCTACCATTGAGCTATTCCCGCAACAAGCGCCCGCGTCGGCGCCGCGGCGCGCGGTGTAACCGCAGCGCCGCGCCTTGTCAATCGCCCAGCGATTGACCTTACTTCACAGTTACTTGCAAAGTCACGACTTCATCGCGCAGCATGTAGCACTGCTCATCGGTGCAAAGGCTGAAATTGCCCTTCAACTTGACTTCGCCCTTGCCGGCGCTCAAAGCGACCATCGGCACCGTGACCACGCCGTTGTTGCCGTCGACGCGGATGTCACCGTCTTTCATGGACAATTTTTCTTTGTCCGCCTTCACGAACGCCGTGGCTTCCATGGCAAATTTGGCCGGAAATTCCTTGTTGAAATGCAGGCCGGTGTTGGCCTTGATCGTGAAGGAAAATTTGCTCTTTTCACCGGCCTTCATGATCAAAGCCGCACTTTCAATGGTGTATTGCTTGGCACCGGCCGCAGGCGCAGCGGCTTCAACCGGCCCGCCGGGCTGGGCTGCCGCGGCAACTGGCTGACTAGCTTGGCTTTCTTCCTTGCACGCCACAACCGCGACAACCAAAGAGGTCGCCAAGAATCCCAACGTCAACATCTTGCGCATTATTGTCTCCGTTTCCGTCAAAATAGCCGCACTGTTTCGGGCAAAAACCGCGCAGGGCGGCGTCGCAATGGCCCACCCAAAGGCGGCGGGCGGCAAAATCATGGCGCTGGCGTAAGTCTGTGTCAACGCCGTCCGCTTTTTCTGCAACGCAACGCGGCGCATTTCTATTCATTCGCGGCGGATATTGACGTTTGCCTTGGCGCGCGCCAACATGTGGTTTGTGAAGAAGCTTTGCGTCAACGGTGAATTTCTCTGCAACAGCGCTCAACCGCTTGGTTTTTTGCGGTGCGCGCTGGTGATTGTGTTTGCGCTTTTGCTTGCGGCGCAGCCGGTTTTGGCCAAAACGCCGACGCAAGATGAACTTTCGCGCGCCGAAGCCAAGGCCCTTGAGGCTAAAGCGTATTACAAAAACAAATTATATCAGGAAGCCGCGACCGGCTTTATGGAAGCGTTTGCGATCAGTGGCAAGCCCGACATGATGTTCAACGCGGCGCGCGCGTACGAGGAAGCGGGGCAGAATCCGCGAGCGATTGCGCTGTATGAACAGTACATTACGCTGAAAAATGTCCCGGATGACGGCAAAAAGGAAGCCCAGACCCACATCGACAAGCTGCGCAAATTGATGGCTGAACCGACGCCGCCGGATGAGAAAAAGCCTGTTGTCGACAAAACGCCCGAAGCGGAAAAAAAGTCGGTGGAAGCATCGCCGCCGGTGAAACCGGATGCAGAACCGACGCTAGGTGATAAACCCAAGGAACTACAGCTAGAACCTGTGATCGTGCCGGTGGCGCGAAAGCCGGCTGTGGCCGCGGACGATCGCTCGCGCGGCCTGAGTTGGACCTTGCTGATTGGCGGCGGCTTGTTCACGCTTGCCGGTTTGGCCAACACGGTTGGCGGTGCAGCCGATGGCAATGCCGCGAATAACATGGATTTTTCTGTGCCAGACGCGGCGGCAATTTACAAAGCCAGCTATGCCACCGCCAGTTCCAAACGCAATACCGGCCTATTCACGGCGCTGATTGGCGCTGGTCTAGCGACGTGGGGTGGATACCGCTTGTGGGGACCAATTCCGCAGGGTGCTGCAGAAAAAACTTCCAATAACGGATGGTTACCTCGCATCGATTTCAACCCAACGGCTGGCGGTGCAAGCCTAATTTGGCGAGGTTCGTTTTGATGCGCCTCAGCTTTTCCCGTTGTGCAGTTGCATTTGCGCTGGTCGCCGCCGTTGGCTGTTTGCCCGATCAACTCACAGACGCTCAGGTAAGCGACAAGATTGCCGACGCCGTGGCCGCACAAAACCCAGGTCAAACCTGCGATCCGCCAGTAGCTACCGAAGGCAGCTGCGACGATAAAAACGCAACCATTTGCGATGGCTGCTTCAATTGCAAGCTGCGGACAACGCTCAACGTCAACAGCGGCACGGCTTTGGCCGTGGCCCACGATATCCCGCAATTTGCCGTCGATTTTAGCAAAACGTCTTTCTCTATCGAAGCTTGGGTGATGGTCCATGAAAGGCCGCCCCAGGATAAGCCAGCGCCCGTTGTATTGCTGACCCGTGCAGAGAACAAAGTTCTGACCCCGTCCTCTGGCTTTTTCGCGCTTGTGGCGGTCAAGGTCAGCAACGACACCATGATCGGCTGCGCGACCGGCACATTTGGCGACGTCGTTGCCGGACCGGCACAAAATGCGCTGAAATTCGTGGCGCTCGACACTTGGCACCACGTGCGCTGTTATTGGCACAAAGAGGACGCCGCGCTCTCCATGGCCTTGGATGGCGGTACGCCGTTTGCTTCCACGGTTGCCAAGCCCGGCGTGCCCAAGGCGATCAGTGCGGCCAATGCGTTGTTTATTGGCCGTGTTCCGTCGGTTGGCGACAGTTTTTCGGCGTTTAGCGGTGGCATTGATGAAATACGCATCCTGAGCGGCGAGGCCGCGGGCGATTTCAGCAACCTGCATTACCGCTACAACGGCAATGAAAATGGCCTTGTGGCGCTGTACCACATGGATTTGCCCAGCGGCGGCAAGCAGTTGAAAGATGGCAGCCCAAACAAAATCGACGCCCAGCAGACGTCGGGCTATAACCTGACCAAACCGAACTCGACGGTTTACGGCGAGGCGGCATTGCCCAGTAGTGCCGAAACTTGCTATGGATTCTTGGACAAAGACGTCAATTGCCAAACCAGCAGTGCGCCTTGGTGCAGCAGCAAATAGCGTTACAGCGCGTGCGCGCTGCGATCGGTCGCATGGACGTCCAGCCGCGTAACATCTGAAATCAACAGCCGTTCCAGATGTTGCATCGCCACGGCGTCGCGGCGAGTCTGGTGGTCGTGTCCCAACAAATGCAGCAAGCCGTGGGTGGCCAAAAATAGGGTTTCCTCTGTCATACCATAAGGTTGCTGCGACTTGTGCGCAATGTCCGCCGCCTGACGCCGCGCCGTGTCCAGGGAAATCACGATATCCCCCAGCATCTTGCGCGGCTGCGGCACACCAAGCGCGTCCTCCAGCGCAAAACTGAGCACATCCGTTACGCGGTCTATGTGGCGAAACTGCTGATTTAGCTTTTGAATCTCGTCATCTGTCACCAAGCTGACATCGACGTGCACGTGTTTTTTGCCCAACCGCCGCAGCACGCCCAGCAGATGCCGACGCAAACGCGGCTTAAGCACGCGCAAAAACGGATGCCGGTTGTCGATTTCAACGCTCGGCATGCTGCCTCAAACGCCGGAGCCAGGCGTGTGCGCGCCCGAAACACTGGACACAACCGCAGTTGGGGCGATAGGGGCTGCGCCGTCGGCTTCCATATGCGTGGGCTCACCTTGCCCAGTCGGCAGGGCGAGCTGTTGGGTCGTCGGCGCGCTAGCCACTGATCTTGCAAACTGATCGGTGCGAATAAGCGGCGGCGCAAAATTGTGCGTGTCGCGAAACCCGCGGTTGCGCGTGCCCACGCCACCGTCCGCCATCGCCGCGAGACGTTTGACGTCGTCGCCATTTTCCCGCGCACGCAGCTCCAAGGCCAATTGTTCTTGCGCGGGCGGCAGATACACCGGTCGCGTGTGGTGAATCCCCACCACCGCTTTGACAAACGCCTGCTCAATCAGGGCCAACTCGCGCAGCGTCAGATCGCATTGGTCAAACTGACCATCTTCCAGTTTTGCCGCAATGATTTTCTTCACAAGCCCCTGAACGCGCATCGGATTTGGCTCCGGTAGCGCCTTGGCCGCCGCTTCCACCGCATCGGCCAGCATCAACATCGCCGTCTCCTTGCGCTGCGGTTTGGGCCCCGGATAGCGAAAATCCGCCTCATTGGTCTCCTCGCCGGTGTCGAGCGCGTCGCGGGTCGCGCGGTGGTAAAAATGGGCGATCAAACTCGTGCCGTGGTGCTGCGGCACAAAATCGATAATTTCATCGGGTAAGCGAAATTCCTTCAAAATCTTAATACCATCCTTGACATGCGCCTTGATAATCAGCGCCGACAAGTGTGGCTTTAAGCGATCGTGCGGATTGTCGCCGGATTGGTTTTCCGCAAAATAACGCGGGTTTTTTGTCTTGCCCAAGTCATGGTAGTAGGCGCCGACCCGCGCCAACAGGCCGTTGGCGCCGATGGCATCGCAGCCCGCTTGAGCCAAGTTGCCGACCATCACGGAATGCGTGAAAGTACCAGGGGTTTCGGTCGCTAACTGGCGCAGAGCTGGGTGGTTCATTGACGCCAGTTCGAGCAACTTAATGTCGGTCAAACGGTTGAATATACTTTCAAAAAGCGGCGTTAAGGCGGCCAACAGCAAATAGCACACAACGCCCGACGCGCCGCCCATCAACACAACCAAACCGTTGTGGGTATCGAACAAATCGGTGGCCGTGGGAGCGGTAAAAAGCGCAATCGAAGCAGCACTCAATGCGCCAATGACGCTGATCGTAACCGCGCCCTTGGCCAAATCGGCGCGCTGGCGAAAGTGCCGCGCTGCATGGACGCCAGCCAAACCCGCGACCAAGGCTTGCACCGTGATCAGCGCGTCCAAATTGGGATAGAGGTGCAAAAACGAGGAATTATGCGCCATGATCGCGGCAGCAACCGCGCACAAAAGGCTGAACGGCGCGGCGGTAAAAGGCCGCAAAAACAGGGTCGCCAGCGTCGGCCCCAAGGCATACGGCAGCGCCACCATCCACATCACCGGATTGATGGTGCCACCTGGCACAACCAGCAAATGCCCCAAACCGACACTACCGCGCAAAACCACAGCGTGAACCAGCAAGATCGCCGCTAGCAGGTGGGCATCGCGCGGTCGGTAGCGAAAATGGTGCAGGTTGCGGCTGGCAAAACCGACAAAAAGCCCCAAAGCGATCGCCAAAAATAGCGCGGTAGCCGCATAAGAACGCGGGGTTTGATCGTCGCCCAAGCCTTGCTGCATGCGCTGCATCCGCTCTTGCAGCGACGGCGTGACCAGATCGCCGCGTTTGATCAGACTTTGGCCGCGGCTAAAGCGGACTTCGCGGGTTTTGGGCACGGCGTCGCGGGCGATGTGTTCGGCCTGATGGGTCGCGGCCATGTCGCGTTGAAAGGTCGGTTCCACCATGCTGCGCGCCAACGCCTTGATCGCCGATTGCAGCACATTTTCATCAAATTTACTCGGTTTTTTCTGCTTGACGCATTCGGCGACAAATTCTTCCGCTTGTTTTTGTGCGTCGTCGACGTCGCCGACCTTGCCGCGGGCACTTGCGCGATCGTAGCGCAGATCGGTCTTTTCCTCGATGACACCGCGGGTTAGGTCGTCCTCAAACCGATCCTGATCGCGCACGATGCGCTGGCTCAACAGCACTTGCACGACGTCGGTCAGCAGCAGTTCCACGTCTTCAGCAAAACCCGCCTTGCGCAGCGCCGGAAAGACTTCACTATTGATTTCACTACGTCGCCGCGCAAGCAGGGCTTCAAATTCAGGGCGGACGCGTTCGAGTTCGTCGTCAAACGCCACATCCAGATCGTGCACGGCGGGTGGAATCGCGCCATCGACCGCCGCCGCAGGCGCAGGCGCACCTTTTTTGGCCGGATGCACATCGGACAGCAAGGGTTCCTTTTGGCCAATTTCCGCCAAAAGCCGTTCGCGATCTTTGACATACAGGCGCAGTTTGGGTCGCACCAACCGGAAGGCCGCGTGCACGGAATCGATGCGCCGCGTCACAGCATCGGCGTCAAACGAATAGCGCAATGGCACCAAGGCCGCCGCTTGCTCTTGCTGCACCGCCAGATCGGCCACCGGTTCGTGGTCGACAAAGTCGCGCAGCGACACCATTTCGCGTTCGGCAGGACCTAAAGGCGGCAGTTCAAGCGGGGCCCGCGTCGGCCCGATCACCACCACAAGCGCCGCCCAACCGACCACGGCCAGCACCGCGTTGAGCACACGCTGGCGATACCGCGCGCGTTTTTCGCGGGCCTGCTGGAGCTCACCCGGCAACCCAGCCGGGGGCGCGGCGCGCGATTGCTTCACGGTTTGCTGTCTCCGGCGGGTGCGTCGCCGCGATCCGGGCGGCGGTTGCTGTCAAAGGCGTTGTTGTTGGATCTAGCGCGGTCGTCGGCGTATGCCTTGACGATTCTGCCGACCAACGGGTGGCGCACCACATCTTCAATGCCCAAACGCACAATGCCGATCCCGACCACGCCCTCCAAAATACCCAGCGCATGACCCAAACCACTTCGCGCCCCGCGCGGCAGATCGCTCTGCGTCGGATCGCCAGTCACAATGATTTTGCTGTGATCGCCCATGCGGGTGAGCAACATCATCATCTGTTCGACGGTGCAATTCTGCGCTTCGTCCAAGATAATGTAGGAATTCGCCAAAGTTCGACCACGCATGAAGGCCAGCGGCGCGACTTCAATTTGGCCGCGTTCGGTCAGACGGGCAAATTTGTCCTCATCCACGAGATCGCGCAACGCGTCATACAGGGGCCGCAAATACGGACTGACTTTTTCGGCCAAATCACCTGGCAGAAAACCCAAATGTTCTCCGGCCTCCACCGCCGGACGCGTCAACACGATGCGCTTGACTTCACGCCTGTGCAGCGCCGCGACAGCTGCCGCCATCGCCAGATAGGTCTTGCCCGATCCAGCAGGGCCAACGCCAAAAACTACATCGTGCATCTGCAGTTGTTCGACGTAACGCTTCTGCCCTTCGGTCTGCGGTTGCACCCGCCGCGTGCCCTCGTTGGCTTCCCCCTCTTCGACGCCCTTGTTCAGCGGCCGCGGTCGATGCAACTGCAAGGGGCGCACTGGGGAATCTCGGGTTTCACTCGTCGGTTTGGGCATTTGTGCAACGCGGCCGTTGACGGCGGTCGGTCCCGCGACGCGCGTGTTGCTGTCCAGCCAATCGTCAAAATCGCCAATTTGCACGGCAACTCCGGCGCGGGCTCGGCTAAAAAGAGCCCCCAGCACTTCGGCGCCAAGGGCAATTTCGGCTTCTGCGCCTTGCAAAGTCAGTTCAGTGCCACGGGCAAAAACTTGAATGCCCAAGCGCGATTCCAATGCGCGCAAGTTCGAATCGCGTTCGCCGCACAATGCGCGCAGGCCCTCAGTATCGCGAAAACCCACCGTAACTCTGCGCGGTTCTGCCATGCACCCCAAAAGTCTGCGCAACAAAAAATGTCGCCGAGGCCGTGCAGTTTACACCGTTGTGCGCAGCATCGCTAGGCGCTTTGTGAGGCTGTTGCAAGCGCAACGCGAGCGGCATACGATAACGCGGTCGCGGGGTCACAACGCACACGCGCATCGAAAGACGTTTTTTCAGCGCAATAGTGCGCAATTATTCTGGAGTACCATGGCTAGCGTCAACAAAGTCATTCTGATCGGTCGCTTGGGCAATCAACCTGAGCTGCGTTATACCCCAGCAAATCGGGCGGTTACGGAGCTGCGCCTGGCGGTGTCGCGCAGTTGGACCGATCGAACCAGTGGCCAGAAGCAAGAAAAAACCGATTGGTTCTCTGTAGATGTCTGGGATAAGCAGGCCGAAAACTGCGAACGCTATCTGAGCAAAGGCCGCGAGGTTTACATCGAGGGCCGCTTGTCGATCGACGAATGGAACGACAAGGAAACCCAGCAAAAACGCACCAAAATCAAGATCACAGCCGACCAAGTGCAATTCATCGGCAGCGCCAAAAGCGAAGGCGATGGCGGCGCACCCCGCGGCGGCGGCGGGGGCGGCGGCTTTGAAAGCGGTGGCAACCGCGGCGGTTCGGCCGGACCGGCACCGGGCATGGGCGATCCGGGTCCAGATGATTTTGGCGGCGGCGACGATATTCCTTTTTGATTTCGCGCGCTTATGATCAGTAGACAGAATGCTAAGTTTTGAGCGCCAAGCCTGGCGGAGGAAAAATTGAGCGACAGCCGCATCGGCGACTACGTCTTGCAGCACAGATACCGCGTTGATCCCAGTGATCGCGCGGTGTTGCTGGACTTGCTCGCTAAAATTCGCGCGTACGCCTTTGATCTGGGTGTGGCGCAGTTTGAAGTCTGGCAAGACGACGTAGATCCATGGGTTGTAACGGAAATTCACGGCTATGATTCTTGGTCGCAATACGCTCGGCTGAGTCAAAAGCATTTGCCGGCGCACATGGAAGCGACCTACGCCGATCTGACGCGCTTGATCGAAGGCGGGTTGGACAGCATTCAGACAACGACATGGAACGCTGTGGATTTGCCAGATTTTGAAGATTAGACCGCCTTCTTGCGTGCCCAAAGTCGAATTTGCAACTGCGGGCGCGAACTGCGTACAATGAATTGGATCGCATCGGCCATTTTGCGAATAGTCCTTATGATTTCAAAAATTTCGCCAGCCATGCCCGCGCGTATTTTCTGCTCCGCCGCGCTTTTGTTCGGCGGCGGTTGCAGCGATGATTTGGTGATCGAAGGCGCAGCGACCGCTGGCGATACGCTCAGCGGCGGCGATTCCAGCCTAAGTGACGTTTGGATTGCCGAATTAGGTGGCGGTCCAGACATCCCCGATGTTGCAGCCGATTTATTCACCGTTGCAGATTCAACTGCAGATATCGCGGCCGATGGCGTTGTCGATTTGGATCTGGACGCAACTGACGTGGATGTCATCGCCAACGGCTGTCCAACTGGCTGTCCTTCCGGCTACTTTTGCTACGGTGGCGACAACGCGCCAGGCCAGTGCACGCCCGGACCGGCCTACGCTTGCGCGCTGTGCACCAGCGACGCGACATGCTTGGGCGGCAAATGCTCATCTTTGCAAAATGAATCGGGTACTTGCCTGATCCCTTGCCTCGGCAGCGGCGCTGAATCGAGCTGCCCCAAAGGTTTTTCCTGCAACGCCGATGGCGATTTGCACATTTGCCAACCGGTCAACGGCAGTTGCACTTGCGGCCCGAACAACGACGGCAAAGTGCGGGCTTGCCAGTCCGGCAGCGGTTTGGGCGTTTGCGGCGGCGTACAAACCTGCACTCTAACAAAAGGTTGGAGCAAATGCACGGCCGGCGTCAGCAGCAAAGAAACCTGCGACGGTTTGGACAACGATTGCAATGGCCAAACCGATGAGGGTACGGCGGGCGGCGTGTGCGGTCCGCTCAATGCCCCTGATTGTAAAGGTAAATTCATGTGCAATGGCGCCGCGGGCCTGACTTGCGATGCCACACCCGCCAGTTTGGAAGTGTGCGACGGCAAGGACAACAACTGCGATGGTCAAACCGATGAGAATTACAAGCTCAATGGTCTTTACCTGCAATTTGAACATTGCGGCAGTTGCGACACCAGCTGCGGTGGCAAGTTGGCCAACGGCACAGCCAAATGCGGGGTGATCAACGGAAAAGCCCTTTGCCTCATCGACACTTGCAACCCCGGCTATTTCGCCAGCGGCGACCAGTGCAGCCCCGCGGGCATTTTGTCGTGCCAACCGTGCGTGGACAGCACCGACTGCGCGGGCGGGCTCTGCATCGACGCAACCTGTCGACCTCCTTGCAGTTTGACCGATGCCAAATGGCCGACTTGCCCTGACAACTACGCGTGCAGCGCGATCATCAACGGCACCTATTGTGCACCGGTATCAGGTACTTGCAGCTGCACGGTCGCCACCGACGGCAAACAGCAAAACTGTGTGAGCAGCAACCAATACGGCACTTGCAACGGCAAAAGCACTTGCGATCCAAAGGTTGGCTGGGTCAATTGCAGTGCTGCGAACCCGAGCGAAGAAATTTGCAACGGCAGCGATGACGATTGCGATGGCAAGACCGACGAAGGGACCGCCGGCGGCAAGTGCGTCAACAGCAATGCCAACGGAAATTGCTCTGGAAAATTCAAGTGTAACGGCGTCGCGGGTCTTGCGTGTGACGCGCCGAGCGCGACAACGGAAACCTGCGACGGCAAGGACGACAACTGCAATGGCGAAACCGACGAGGGTTGGAAGAGCGCTGTAAGTGGCTTATACAACACGATTAATGCGTGTGGCAGCTGCGGCATCCTGTGCGCGGTGCCGGGGCCGCACGCCCTGCCCAGTTGCGCGGGCGGCGCCTGCGCGACCACCTGCGACGTCGGCTGGATCGACATGAACAGCAACGTCGGCGATGGCTGCGAGTGTCAATTCCTGAGCGATCTCGACGAGCCAGACGGGGTCGACCAGAACTGCGATGGCATCGACGGTGACATCTCTAAGGCCATCTTTGTGGCAAAAACCGGCGCGGACAGCAATCCTGGGTCGATCAGCTTGCCGGTGGCTACCCTAACCAAGGCCCTGCAACTGGCGACGGAACAAAACAAACGCGACATTTATGTCGGTGGCGGCGTGTACACTGGCAGCATCGATCTGTTTGTCGGTGTGTCTTTGTACGGCGGCTACATGCCCGGATTTTTTAGCAGAGATACAGTAAGTTATCAATCCGCCATCGTCGGAACGGCGTTTGGTCCAGGCCCGGTGGCGGCGGTGCGCGCGGTCGCCATCACCGGCGGGGCCGCAGTGCAAAAGACCCGTTTGGATGGTTTTGTGGTGCTCGGGGCATCGGCAAAGACGGCTGGCGACACAAGTTATGGGATTTATGTGGCAAAGTGTGACGACACCGTGCAAATTCTCAATTGCACCATCGTTGCTGGCGACGGTGCTGCGGGCTTGGCGGGTGTGACTGGTCAGAATGGCTCGATTGGCTCTAGCGGCACTTTTGGCAAGAAAGCCAAAGACATCGGGCACGAATTCTGCAGCATCGACGACGCCAGCACGGGTGGCATCGGCGGCGCCAATGTGTGTGGCCTGCCAGACAACGCGACCATCAGCGTGGACGGTGGCAGCGGTGGCACGGCGATTTGCGCGCAATACGATGAAGATTCCCCCCCTCCGCTGTGTCCAACTTCGCCGATCCTGCAAACGCCATTGGCCATTGAGACCGGCAAGCCCGGTTCTGGCACCGCGCCAGGTGCCGGCGGATCTCCCGGCGCAGATAGCTACATCGATTCAAACAAAACTGTCCTGACGCAGTGCAAAAGCGACAAAGTGGCCTGCAATACCTGCTTTGTGCCCGTCAAGCCGCGCACTGGAGAGGACGGCCTACCCGGCAAAGGCGGCGCAAACGGCGCGGCCGGCCTGGGCTGCGTGCAGACGTTGGGCGCGATCGTCGGCGATGTTTGGCAATCTTTGCCCGGCTCCGTCGGCAGTTTGGGCAAGGCGGGCAGCGGCGGCGGCGGTGGCGGCGCGGCCGGCGGTGTCGAAGTGCACGATTGCGTCAAGGCCGGCGCCCAAAACCCCGACATCGGCGGATCTGGCGGCGGCGGCGGCGCAGGCGGCTGCGGCGGCACGGGCGGCGGTGGCGGCGGTTCCGGCGGCGGGTCTTTTGCCTTGTTTATTCGCATAGTCGACGGCGCCGCGCTGCCGATCGTGGTGGGGAACACCGTCAGTTCTGGCACGGGTGGCGCCGGGGCGACCGGCGGTCCAGCCGGCTCCGGTGGCGCCGGGGGCCAAGGCGGCAAAGGCGGGGCCAGCGGTGAGGAAACCACAGCGACTTTCTGCACTTCCAAAGGCGGAACCGGCGGCGTTGGCGGCAGCGCCGGCCATGGCGGTGGCGGTGGCGGTGGCTGCGGTGGGCCCAGTGCCCAGTTGGTGCTGGTTGGCGCGCCGTTGGGTAGCGGCGTTGACTTGCAGAAACTTAATCAATTCAAGACACTGGGTGCCGGTGGCAAAGCGGGCTTGGGCGGTCCGTCGATCGGCGAATTCGGTCTGGTGGGTAAAGTTGGGTTGGCGAAAGCGATTTTGGAGTTTTGAGCCCCTACAAAAAAGCCGGATCGCGATAGACCCCAAACTCCTCACGAAATACGTCGCTGATCTCGCCCAATGTCACGTACTCCTTGACGCCAGCCAAGATCGGCACCACCAAATTGCTGCCATCCCGACATGCCAAGCGAATTTCCTGCAGCGATCGCGCCGCGTGGTCCGCCGAGCGCATCGCTTTGATCTGCTTACACCGTTCGATCTGCCCGACCTCCACCTGGTGATCGATGTGAAGCAGCGGAATATTATCGCCTTTACCTTCGATTTGACTGTTCACGCCGACAACTTTGCGCTCGCCACTCTCTACGCGTTGCTGAAAGCGAAACGCACTTTCCGCGATTTCGCGCTGCGGATAGCCGAGTTCAATCGCCCGCACGATCCCGCCCATGTCGTCGATTTTCTGAATGTAAGCCATGGCTTCGGCTTCCATCTTGTCCGTCAAATGCTCAATGTAGTAGCTGCCACCCAAGGGATCAACGACATTCATAATGCCCGATTCTTCCGCGATCACCTGCTGCGTGCGCAGCGCTAACTTGGCCGCCTCCGCCGTCGGCAGGGCGTACGTTTCGTCCAAAGAATTGGTGTGCAGCGATTGCGTCCCCCCCAGCACCGCCGCCAGCGCTTGAATTGTGGTTCGCACAACATTATTCATGGGTTGCTGGGCAGTTAATGACACGCCTGCCGTCTGACAATGGGTGCGCAGCATCCACGATCGCGGATTCTTGGCGTGAAATCTCTCCTTCATGATGCGCGCCCACATGCGTCGCGCGGCACGCAACTTCGCGATCTCTTCAAAAAAATCATTATGCACATCAAAGAAGTAGCTAAGGCGCGGCGCAAACGCGTCGACTTCCAGGCCTGCTTCAATGCCCGCATCGACATAGCCAATGCCATCGGCCAAGGTAAACGCCAACTCTTGGACGGCCGTGGCGCCCGCTTCGCGAATGTGGTAGCCGCTGATGGAAATCGTGTTCCATTTTGGCAACTTATCCGTGCCGAACTTCAGCATGTCGCGGATGATGCGCATCGACGGCCGCGGCGGGCAGATCCACTCCTTTTGCGCAATAAACTCTTTGAGAATGTCGTTTTGCAGCGTTCCGCCGATCTGACTGTAGGGCACGCCATTTTTCTCAGCCACGGCCACATAAAGCGCCAGCATCACGATCGCCGGCGCGTTGATCGTCATGGAAGTCGTGACTTTTCCCAGCGGAATATCAGCAAATAGGGCTTCCATGTCAGCGAGATGCGACACGTTGGTCCCTTCGCGACCCACTTCACCTTCGGACAATTTGTGATCGGGGTCGTAGCCCATCAAAGTCGGCATATCAAAAGCGGTCGATAGGCCGTGCTGTCCCTGTTGCAGCAGGTACTTAAAGCGCAAATTGGTGTCTTCTGGCGTGCCAAAACCGGCAAACATGCGCATGGTCCAAGGCTTGCCGCGGTACATGTTTGGGTGCACGCCGCGCGTGAACGGAAATTCACCCGGCACGCCTATTTGTTCAAAATATTTTTCGTCGGCGTTCTGCGGAAAGTACGCGACATCTTGCGGCTTTCCGTCCAGCGACAAAAAAGCCGGCATCCGCTCCTTGGTCTGCCCCGTTTGCGCCTTGTAGGCCAAAAGCCGCGGATCACTTGTGTGATTCAACTCTTGTGTCGCCACCGCAACGCCCTGAGTGGCATTGGGTTGCAGTGTCGCGCGGTGGGCATTGGCCATCAACGGAATTTCATTTGCCATGAACTTTTTCTCCCCAAAGTCGGCGCTTGCATCGGCCCGCATGGACGGCGATGCTAAAGGCGCGCGAAATCTTACGCCTGCCGCAGTGTCGCAGCAATCGCAAATCGCACGGAACCATGCAGCAACCGTCGACCCAGCTTCGCCAGTGCCTCGATATCGTGCGCCGATCGGTGCGGTCGCAGCAGATGTGGCTGCCTCGACAGCGGATTTTGCTCGCTTGCTCGGGTGGTTCGGATTCGATGGCCGCATTGGGCCTGCTGCAAAAACTCCAGCCATCGTTGGGGCATGCGTTTGCGGTCGCACATGTGCACCATGGCCTGTACGCGCACGCCGACGCGGCCGAAGCGTTGGTAGAGCAAACGTGCCGGGAGAAAAATATCGCTTATTTATCCGAACATCTGCACATCGAGCGCGGCGCGGATCTGGAAGGCCGCTGCCGCGACGCCCGTTACGCCGCGCTCATGCGCATGCAAAGCCAAAGCCAAGCCCACGTGATCGTCACCGCGCACCACGCCGACGATCAGGCCGAGACGCTGGTCCTGCGCGCCATGCGCGGCGCGGGCCCGAGCGCGCTGCAGGGCATCCGTGCCGTGCGTGCGGACGGCGTTGTGCGGCCGCTGCTGCGCCTGACCAAAGCACAACTGCTAGCTTGTAAAGATGAAATGCAGCTGAGCCACGTCGAAGATTTGTCCAATAGCGACACTGATTTTACGCGCAATCGGCTGCGTTCCGAAGTATTGCCGCTTTTGGAGCAAGCATGGCCCGGCGCGATCGCCGGTTTGGCGCGCACGGCGACTTTGCAGTCCGAAGCGCAAAATGCCCAAGACTATTGGCTGCAGCGTGCGATTCAACCGCATCTAATTGCACAGGATCAAGCCGTCGCGCTGCCCCGCGATCAACTGCCTGACGATGCAATCGCGTTTGCCGCGCTGTTGCAGTTCATCTGTCGGCGGTTGGGCGTGGCGGCACCGTCGCAAAACGCCTGTGAACAAATCCTTGCGCACAAAAGAGCAAATCGAGATACTACTTGTCATATTCATGGCTTGTCTATCGAATGCTCCGTGCAACTTTGGCTGTTTTCAGCAAATGTTGTTGCGCGAGAGGCGGGTGCGGACTAACCTGAGGCTGGGCTGTGTTTGCATCCACGCGGTGAGCATCGCGCGCGCCGCAACCTGACGAAAAAAACCAGAAACGCTTTTGAAGGTCTGCGCCATAACGCAAGCCAACCGTCCAAGGAGCTGATTTTGAAGCATTATCGCAGCCTATTTCTGTGGATGACCCTGATTTTGGGCGTGGCATTGGCGTACAAATTGATGAGCTTGGGCGGCACACCGGAAGAAATTCCGTTCTCGCAGTTCGTCAATAACGCTTTGCATTCAAAGGATGACGCCCAAGCAGTCGACGAAATCAAGGTGCGCGGTTCGCTCATTGAAGGGCGCTACAAAAAAGACCGCAAGGCCTTCACGACCAGTGGCGACCTGAAGGAATTCAACAAAGATCTGATCGCAAAAGGCGTTGAAATTACATATGAACGTGAGGACGTCAACGCCTTTTGGGTCACGTTGCTGACAACTTGGCTGCCGTTGTTGCTGGCGGTCGGGCTTTTCTTTTTCTTTATGCGGCAGTTGCAGTCCGGTGGCTCGCGCGCGATGAGTTTTGGCAAGTCGCGCGCCAAAATGATGACGGAAAACACCAACAAAGTGACGTTTGAAGACGTGGCCGGCATCGACGAGTCCAAGGTCGAACTCGAAGAGATCATTCACTTTCTCAAGGAGCCAAAGAAGTTTACCAAGCTCGGCGGGCGCATTCCAAAGGGTGTGCTGCTGATGGGCTCTCCCGGTACGGGCAAAACGCTGCTGGCGCGCGCGGTTGCGGGTGAGGCGGGCGTGCCGTTCTTCAGCATTTCGGGCTCCGATTTTGTTGAAATGTTTGTCGGCGTCGGCGCGTCGCGGGTGCGCGACTTGTTTGAGCAAGGCAAGAAGAACGCGCCGTGCATTATTTTCATTGATGAAATCGATGCGGTCGGCCGGCACCGCGGCGCTGGCATGGGCGGCGGTCACGACGAACGCGAACAGACGCTGAACCAGTTGCTTGTAGAAATGGACGGTTTTGAAAACAACAATGGCGTGATTTTGGTCGCAGCGACCAACCGCCCCGACGTGCTCGATCCGGCGCTTTTGCGCGCAGGTCGCTTTGATCGCCGCGTGGTTGTGCCGATTCCGGATGCCAAAGGCCGCGCAGCGATTCTCAAAGTGCACACGCGCAAAGTGCCGCTGTCGCCCGATGTCGATCTGACGACGTTGGCGCGCGGTACGCCCGGCTTTGCTGGCGCCGATCTGGAAAATTTGGTCAATGAAGCCGCGCTGTTGGCGGCGCGAAACGACCACGACATGGTGGTCATGTCGGATTTTGAAAACAGCAAAGACAAAGTGCTGATGGGCACCGAACGCCGCGGCATGATGCTCAACAAGGACGAACTGAAATTGACGGCCGTGCATGAAGCAGGGCATGCACTGGTCGGCAAGCATCTCAAGACCTCGGATCCGTTGCATAAAGTGACGATCGTGCCGCGCGGTCGAGCGTTGGGCGTTACGCAACAGCTGCCGGATCGCGATCGTTATTCGCACAGCTTGAGCTACTTGCTCGATCGCATCAGCATTATGATGGGCGGGCGGCTGGCGGAAGACATCGTGCTGGGCGAAATTACCACCGGTGCGTCCAATGACATTGAACAAGCTACAGAATTGGCGCGGCAAATGGTTTGTGAGTGGGGCATGAGTCGGCTGGGGCCGCTGGCCTACGGCAAAAAGACCGGCGAGCCGTTCTTGGGTCGCGATTACCAACACAGCCAAAACTTTAGTGAATCGACGGCCGTCCAGGTCGATCAGGAAATTCGCCGCATTGTAGATGAGAATTACACCCGTGCGCGTCAAATCTTGCTGGAACACCGCGATCAACTCGATCTGCTGACCGACGCGCTGTTGGAATTTGAGACTTTGGACGGTGAAGAAGTCGATTGGATCATGGAAGGACGCAACATCCGAGAATTGCGCGCCAATCGTGAAGCGCAGTGGAAGCACCGCGCCGAACAGGACAAGCAAAATCAAGCGGCGAGCAAGCGGCCAGTGCCACCGCCGGTCATCGATGCCCTGCCCAGCTTGCCCGAACCGCTGGCGCAATAGGCCACAGACAGTATGCAACTAGGCGATCGGACGCTCGATTTGCGGCAACCGTTGCTGGTCGGTATCGTCAACCTCACGCCGGATTCGTTTTCGGATGGCGGTGAACTCGATTCACTGGACGCGATCTTGCGCCGTGCGGCGCAATTGATCGCCGATGGCGCGGATATTTTGGATGTCGGCGGCGAATCATCCAGACCCGGTGCAGCAGAAATTAGCGTAGATATGGAACTTTCGCGCGTCGTCGCCCCCGTTGAGGCGATTGCGCGGCGCTTTGACGTGCCGATTTCGATCGACACGCGCCGCGCTGCCGTCGCCGCAGCGACGCTCGGCGCCGGCGCAACAATGGTTAACGATATCAGTGGATTTAGCGACCCGCTCATGGGAAAAACCGTCGCCGCCCACGCCGCCGCGTGGGTGCTGATGCACACAACCAATCCGCTGGGCCAGATGAACTGGACCGAGCGCGCGCCCGACATGCCCGAAACGGTCGATGGGGCTTTACGACGTATTTGTGCGCAGTTGCGCTTGTCGGTCGAAAGGGCGCGCGCCGCTGGCGTACCACGCACGCAACTGTGCGTCGATCCCGGCATCGGCTTTGGCAAAAGTTTGGGCCAAAACTTGGCCCTGTTGCGCAGCAATTCGCCGCTTGCGAGTTTGAATGTGCCGCTGTACTTTGGCCCTTCGCGCAAGTCCTTCATCGCAGCGCTCGGGCGCGCGGCAGGCAGGCAAGGCGCGGCTGCGGGCGAGCAACCGCTTGATCGCATAGGTGGAACAGCGGCGGCAGTTGTCGCGGCTGTGCAGGCGGGGGCCAGTTTTATTCGCGTTCACGATGTCGCAGTGATGCGCCAAGTGATCGACATGACGCTGGCGATCGCCGACAAACTTTAGTCTTAACGGAGACTTGTGCTCGACGGCATTCTCTCGATCGGCAACTTGTTCAATTGGCGCTGGCTGGTCGATTTCGCCCTAGTCGCGTTGCTGATCTATAATGTCCTTGTGATTTTGCGCGGTTCGCGCTCTGGTGCCATGCTGTCGGCCGTCGCGCTGCTGTTTGGCTTGTACTACGTCAGCCAAGATCACGTGCTGGATCTGCCGACCATCAACTGGCTGCTCGATCGCTTTGTCTCGTCGATCGTCGTCCTTTTTGTTGTGTTATTTCAAGAAGATATCAAGCGAGCGCTGACTTCGGTTGCGCGCTCACCGCTGATGTTTTCGCCCAAAGATCCAGCGTCCAACGCCGTGCTCGATGAGATTACGCGGGCCTGCAGCGTGCTAAGTCAGCGGCAACTCGGCGGTTTAATCGTGATGGAGCAGGAAGCCTCGCTGGATCGCTTTGTGCAAGATGGCGTTCAGATCGGCGCCGAAGTCTCGTGGCAATTGCTTTTTTCCATGTTCATCCCCGATCACCAAAATCCAACCCACGACGGCGCGGTCATCATCCAAAAAGGCCGCATTGCCGCCGCGGCGTGTTTCTTGCCGCTCGCTGGCGGTGCCGGTATTCCTGGCACGCTCGGTTCTCGTCACCGTGCCGCGCTGGGGTTGGCCGATGAAACCGATGCTGTCGTCGTCGTCGTGTCCGAAGAAAGCGGAACGTGTTCCATCGCTTACATGGGGCAACTGGACGTCAATTTAGAACCGGCTGAGCTGCGTGAACGTTTTCGCCTGATGTTTGGCACCCAAAACGATGCAAATGCCCAGTGGCGGCGCTCGTGGCGCAGGCGCATCAACACCCACCCGGCGGCAGCGGGGCGTGAACGAAGAAAACCTTCTGAATCAGGAACTTTTCCTGCTATTCGCGAGGAGGAGCCATGATCGCCGCCTTGCAATGGCTCAAGCTGACGCTTTTGAATAACATCGGATTAAAGCTGATCTCATTGGGTTTGGCGGCGCTGCTGCAAATCGTCGTGCAACACGACAGCGTGCGCGACAGTGAAGTGGACATTCGCCTGCAACTGGCTAATTTGCCTAAAGGTCTGTTGTTTGTGGGCCCTGCGCCGCTGGCGCTCAAAGTGCGCGTGCGCGCCCGTTGGGGCACGATTCGCGAACTATTGGTCGATCACACCACCACATTTACCGCCGATTTGGGCCAATACCGCGATGGTGAGCGCTATATCTTTGATCTCGCAGCGATTCGCCAACAGATGTTGCCGTTGCGCGTCGATGTGCTGGCGGTCGAACCGGCGTCTCTCGATGTGCGTTTGGACAAACGCGCAAGCAAATTGGTCCAAGTCGAAGCAACGCTGACTGGCGAGGTGGCCGCCGGCTTTCACTTGAAAGCACAGGGGGTTGTCATCGAGCCCGCCCAAGTCGAACTCAGCGGACCTGCCCACGTTTTGGCCAATGTGAAATCCGTGCGCACCGATGCACTGGCTTTGCGCAACAGCGACCAAGACTTACACGCCACACTCAAGCTCGTGCCGCCCGCTGATCGCCGTCTGCAACTGGCCGTTGACGAGGTACAAGTAACGGTTAAGCTGGATGAACAGCGCCTTACTAAGACATTGCCGCATCTGGCTGTGGTGCTGCGCGGATGTCCGCAGCAACTGCGCTGTTCTTTGGAACCGAGCGAAGTCAGCGCCACCATCGAAGGACCCGCGCATTTTGTCAGTGCATTTCTGGCGCAGCCGCCGGACAATCTTGTTTTTGCCGATGTGGCGCCGGTACTTGCGCGCGGTGAGACTCAGGTTGGGTTGACGATGCCGACGTTGGCGAATTTGACCCTGACGCCTTTGCCTGCGGTTGCAAAAGTCAGCGCAATCGAGCAAAGTCCGCGGCCGACAGCGGATGTCAAGCCGTAATTGGCTGATTTAACTGGAAATGCATGGCCCTCATTGTGCAGAAATTTGGCGGCACATCGATGGGCGGCCCCGACCGCATCAAGAACGTCGCGCGCCGCGCCGTGGCGACGCACCGCGCTGGCAACCAAGTGGTCGTTGTGGTCTCAGCCATGGCCGGCGAAACCGATCGCCTGCTGCAACTGGCAAAGGAAATCAGCGCGCGGCCTTCTGACCGTGAGATCGATGTGTTGCTGGCGACCGGTGAGCAAGTCTCGATTGCGTTGCTGGCATTGGCGATCCGCGAACTGGGCGTGGAAGCGCGCAGCCTTTTGGGTCATCAGGTGCAAATTCGCACAGATAGCGTGCACGGCAGCGCCCGCATCCGCACGATTGAAGCCCAACCGGTGACAGAAGCGCTGGCGATGGGTGAAATCGTGGTTGTCGCCGGTTTTCAAGGGGTTGATGAGCACGGCAACATCACGACGCTCGGCCGCGGTGGCAGCGATTTGTCGGCTGTGGCGATGGCGGCCGCTCTACATGCCGACGCTTGCGAGATTTATTCAGACGTGGACGGCATTTACACCACAGATCCGAATATTTACCACAAAGCCCGCAAGTTGGCGCGCATCAATTGCGAGGAAATGCTGGAAATGGCCAGTTTGGGCGCCAAAGTGCTGCAGACGCGCTCGGTTGAATTCGCGTTGAAACACAAAGTGGCATTGCATTGTCGGTCGAGCTTTAGCGACGCCGAAGGTAGTTGGGTCATGCCAGAACCACTCGAAGTGCAAGGAGTTACCGTGATCAGTATGGAAGGGATTGCAGTCACCGGCGTGACGATCGACGCCAAAACAGCCAAACTGACCGTCAAAGGCATCCGCGATGTGCCGGGCGCGGTGGCCAAATTGTTTGCGCCTCTGGCTGAGCACCAGATCAATGTCGACGTGATCATTCAGAATCCGCCGACCGGTGGCCTGACTGACGTCAGCTTTACGGTGCCGAGCGACGTCGCTGATCAAGCCTTCGCGCTGACACAGAGCCTGCAAAACGTCCTGTATTTTCAGGATATTACCATCGATAAGAACGTGGCGAAAGTGTCAGTGGTAGGTGCCGGCATGCGCACGCAGCCCGGTGTTGCGCTGCGCACATTTGCCGCACTGGGCGATGCCGGTATCAATATTCTTCTGATTTCAACAAGTGAGATCAAAATCAGTTGCGTCATCGAGGCGAGTCTGACCGCAAAGGCGGTGCAAGTATTGCATGACGCTTTCGCGCTGGAGTTGCCACCGGGATAAACGCTTCAACCGCTGCAGAACCGCACATGGCAGCAGCGAGTTTTGCCGATACCACCGGTCCAACGCCCTTCACGCCCGCAGGTGGTCGGTCGCGGGCACAGGTCTGGGTGGTTTGACAGTGGTCTGCAATGCCCTGCGCCGTTTTGCGCGACACACCGGGAACTTGCTGCCAATCAACGGCATTTGCGGTATTGGGGTCGATGCAGCCGACGGTCGATTTTTGTTGGCCCGGCGCCGAATGCCACGCAGCCAAGCGGGTTTTTGCGTCGATGGCCACGGCCTGATGGGCCGAGGCAACCGCAATGGGCACGCCACAGACCACGGACAGGGCGATAAGGCGCAAGGTCACTGGATCAACAAACATTTAGTCATCCTTCCAGCGCGCAGCGTCGGCGCTGGTCACCCAGCCGCTGGCGCGCATGCTGCACCAACCGCCGCTCGCGATGACGATGTGATCCAGCAAAGTGACGCCGCACAGGCTCGCAGCCTGCTGTAACCGCTGGGTAAATGCGATGTCGCTCCCGCTAGGCGTCGGGTCGCCGCTTGGGTGGTTGTGCACGGCGATCAGACCAACTGCGCCCGCGGCAAGCACGGGGCGCAACAAATCCCTCGGCTTGGCCGCTACGCCGTCCACCGAGCCGATCATGCGGTGTTCGACGACCGCGCGCTTGCGCGCGTCGACCCCCAGTGCGATCAGCGTTTCGACCTCCATTAAGCCCAGATCTTGGAAGCGCGCCACCACGCGTTGCGGGTCGCCCAACGCCACACCGGGCGATTTCTCCACCAACGCGCGCCGGCCAAGCTCAAACGCCGCCAGCAGGGCGTCGCGCTGCCTTGGACTTAACCCTGTGTCATTGCGCAAGATCTGTGGTTGCAAAGCCCGCAGCGACCCAGCATGGTGCAAAAGCAGTTGCGCGCGGCGCGGCAAAGCCTCACCCAGCAAATGCGCGATCAGATGGGCATCGCCGGCTTGCTGCCAGTCAGAAGCGTCTGTGAGCGGCTGCGGCCTTTGAAAATTTTCCAGATTCTTGGACAACGGCTACTTCCCCATCACCGCAGCGCGGCGGCGATGGCATTTGCAAGGGGTGTGCCACGTCAAAGTGCCGCTGCAACACCGTAACCATTTCGTTTTTTTCTTCGCTGCTGGCCTACAGCGTGAGACTGTGAGCGGTCTCGAGACTAGTCTCACCATGCCGCAGCTTCGCAACGCTGCCGACCGAGGGCGCAAAGTCTTGCGGACTTGGCCGAGCCAGTTGCGCTATGACGCCAAATTTGCCAACTTGTAGGCAGCGCAGCCGCGCGCCGAATGGAAAATTTTTGACCGCGGCGCAATCACAGCGACAATCGGGCGATGCGCCCTTGCGCCAACCGAGAATTGATGTTGAATATCCTACAAAATTTCAAAAACTTGTGGCCGACCTGTGCGCTGCTGGCGCTTGCGTGGATGGCCTTGGGTTGTTCACCGACCACAGCGACAACCGACACAAGTAGTGGCCCGCCAGATCCGAATGATCTCATTGTCATCACAATCACTTCACCGACCAAAGACGTCGACGGCAACGGGCCCTTTTTTACCAAGTCGGCCAAAATCACCGGCACATTCAAGCAGCCCAAGGCAAACGCCAAATATCTGATACTGCAAGCAAATGGCCAATACATCGCCCAGCAACCGATCACCGGTGGCGATTTTTCATTTGAATTTGAAACCGACGGTGTCGACCTCAAGAAAAAAGACTTGTTCAAGTGCAACGCGCCCGCGTCGATCATCGTGGCTGCGGCAGATGGTCCACAACCATTGGATGATAAAGGAGTAGCCATCGCGCCATCGCCTGCGCTGCTGAGTTCAACCGGCATTTCCGTTGAAATGGATCACTGTCTGCCGGCGATTTCGATTGAATCGCCAGCCCAAGACGGCTTGTACGTCGGGCATGTGCGCATCCATGCGACCATTGCTGAAAAGGAATTGAAGGAGGCGACCCTTCTCATCAACGGTGAAGCGCAGGAAAAAATTGTGCCCAAAGGCGGCACGGTGAACATTGAGCGCGAATTCAAGTTTCAAGAGGATGTGTCAGGGCCCATAACGGTTACGCTCAACGCGTTGGATCTGGCGGGAAATAGCAGTGAAGTGACGATCTCGGCCACGATTGTGCGGCAGCCGCATTTCATGGGCGATGACAACCGATATGATCACAGCATTTTAGCGATGAACGACATGGCCTTGGGTCGCTTTAACAACGACAACCTGATCGATGCGGTTGTGGGCGGCCCCAAAGGGGTGGTGCTGCGTTACGGCGTGCCTGAAATGGACAATGCCAAACCGCCGGTTGCACTTGGTGAGGACGACGACCACCGCAAACATTCCCTGCGCTTTGCCAATCCGGCCGGTGACGCCAAAGCTACGGAATACTTATTGATTCCGGGGGCAACGGTCAATTTCGTCTTCACACATCGGTTTAGTTCGGAAACGCAGGACACAGGCGGTGCGCCAGTCGACGTCGTCATCGCGATCGGCAAGAAAACCGATGGAAAAACAGCGGCATGGGCGCTGTGGAATTTTCCGCTGCACGGCCTGAAATTGGTCGACGAGCGCGAACTGCCCGATGAAGTGTTGAGCGCGGCCATGGGCGATTTGAATCAGGATGGTGTGCCTGACCTAATTGCCGGTGCCAAAGAGGATTCAAAAGGTCTTACGACATTACTTTTGCAGACAAATCCCGAGTGCCTCAGCGACAAAAACATAGCCGTACCTTGCATCGGTCAGACCGATCCCAAATCGGTCAAATCGGCGCAGATCTTTAAAGACAAAGCAAAAACCATCCTGCACAAAGGTGTGGACGGCATTTCGTCGATTGCAGTGGCCAACTTTTATCCCGATTCGCCGGGTCAACCGCCGCTGCTCGACGTGTGTGTGGGCACGCCGAGTCGGCCATACATCAGTTGTTACCGCAACTTGACCCACGATGGCATATTGGAACAGGCACAGGATTCGTTTTACGTCGTCGGTGCACCGGACGCCGCAAAAATTGTCGCCATCGACTGGAGCCAGGATGGCACGCCGGATCTGATTTTCAGTTCCACCAAAGGCGAAATTCGCTGGATCAAGAACCAGAAAAATGGCACTTTCGCGTTTGATCCTGGGGGCGATCCGCTTAAGAATCCGTACCGCAACCTGTTCGGTTTTCCGGCAGTCGATATGCGCATCGCCTACATCGGCCCGCAGAGTCCGGCGTTCAACGGCGGCAAAGACAAGACGCCGTATTTGATCCTGTCCGGGCAAGGACGTGAAGTCACTGCGATTCCGGCGCTCTTGAATGACAAAAGCCATGAAGCACATTGCTTTCGCGCTTGGATCATGGGCGGCAACGTGGTCCACACGGCGTTGGCCAACATCGACAACGACCCAGCCGGCAATGTTGATATTGTCAGTTTAGACTTGGAGACCACAGGATTACCCGTGTCTCTGGGCCTAGGCCTCGGCGATTTTTCCGCACCCAACGCTTACCACGTTTGCGCGCCGTTCGTGACCGACACGGGTTTTGGCGTGCAACCGCTTGCCAACATGGCGCTGCAAGACTTTACCAAGGACGGTCGGCCGGAACTGTTGTTGATCGCGGAGTTGAGCCACTCGACCATCGAGCCCTGCCCTGGAGCTGAGGGCACGTTCACAGGGCGGCCGGCATGGGCTTGGCACATGTTCATGAATGTAGATAAGAAATTTAACCCAGCGCCGCGCTGCGCGGAATTTTCGCCGTACTCTAAGAGCCAAAGCAACGCGTCAGGCGTGCTGGGCGAATGCGATTCGCTCAAGCCATTTGGCTCGATCCGCGCGCTCGTCGCCGCCGATCTGAACAACGACAAGCTGATCGATCTGGTCAGCGCCCGCGATGGTGCCGCCTATTCTCTGGGTGCGTCCAAGGCTGTGGGGCTGGAATCTTGCAAGACTTTGGCGTGTGTTTTTGATGAAACCCATGAAGTCGATAACTATTACGGTGATGACTATCCGGCGAAGGACGGAACCGTGATCAATTGCTGCAAGAATTTTGCCAAAAGCGACAAGGACAAATCAAAATCGCTCAACGGCTACGGCAATGGCGCACCGATGGACCGAGCGTCAGTCCATGTCTGGCTGAACGGCGATCCGACCAAACCATTTGGCATCACGGCCGCCGGCACCCCCTTGCAACCGGTGCAAATCGCCCCTTTTCAGGCGATCGCCGGTGGCCGCAACCCGCGCGACCTGACGACTGGCGACTTCAACGGCGACAAAAAGCCCGACATCGTCACAGTCATGAAGGCCGAAGGCAGTACGGATGATCCCGGCTCGCGCTTGGCAGCGCGCATGCGCTTGTTCCAGAACGACGGCAACGGCAAGTTGGTCGCAGTGCCACAAACGGGTGATAAGTATCAACTAACCGTCAAAGGTGGCGGACCGGGAACGCAGGTCGCAGTCACCTATCGGACATTGGCGCAAGATCCGGTGGCCGTGGCGACGGGGGCGTTCGGTTCCATGAAATTGCCTTCCGTGTTCGCGCTGAGCAAACCCGACGACAACGTCACCGTGGTGCAGGGGCTGGGCGCAGGTAAGTTTACCCCGCAAAGTTGGGTATTTACGTTGTGTCAGGCTGCCAATGCCTTTGGTTTGCGCGACATCAATGGCGACGGATTGACCGATGTGCTGGCCGCTTGCAAAGCCGACGTCGGCTTTTTGGCTGCGCAGGTAACGGGCGACGCATGGCCACCGGTATTGGGCACCAACGCCAATTTCAAGACCAAACAAGTGCTAACGGAAAAACCCAACGACTACATCTATTTGGATACCGGCGATTTCAACAAGGACGGCTGGAGCGATGTGGTGTTGGTCGACAGCGTCCGGTCGGTTGTGCAAATTTACCTCGGCAACGGTGCAGCGCCCGGCAAGGAACGCTATGTTTTGTATGAGGGTAACCTGCTCGTCGCCAAAGGCGCCGTGCGGGCGGCCAAGCACAAAGTGCACGATGATGGCTGCGAGGATATTGTGGTCATGTCCGAGAAGTCGGTGACTTATTTGAAAAATTTGATGTGCCCTTAAGAGGGCTGGCTTTCATTTGAACTGCGTTCAGCTTTTGCCTCCGGCAGGGCGTGGCGTCTCGGCGGGTTTTGCCCTAAGCGGGCCAGCTTTTGCCCTGCGGGCGGCTTTTGCGCCTAGCGGTGCGGCTGACATTTGCAAAGGATCATTTTGCGCCTAACGGCGCGCGTTTATTAGGCACTTTTTACCGATGACAGGTTTCCGCCTGTCGGCGGGTCAGGGTGGCCCAGCGCGGCCACCCCGACACCCCGCGCGCTTTTGTTTCAAATCATGGAGTTGGGGTGCCCGCGTGCGGCTCCTTAACCGCTGCGTTACCGTGCTTCGCGCGGCAACGGTTTCTGACAGTCGGCGCAAAGCGGGCGAGGGCGGATTACCTGAGTTGACCACCCCTTTCAGTAAATCGAGTAAAATTCGACACGTACGACGGGCTTGTAGTACAAAATGTTGCTATGTCCTTAGTGTGCCCGAATGGCTTTTCGTGTCAAGGGGCCGGTTCTGTGCCTACGCGTTTTTGGATATCGA
>CAMDBH010000021.1 GCA_945889325.1 Klebsiella pneumoniae | reverse complement strand
ACAGGCTATGGAAATTATTATAGCTTTCCCCAAATGGCATGGCTTGGACCGCAATACCCAGGTTGGCGGATTCTGAAGATTTTCTGGGCCGCGCTCGCGTCCTGTCCCGGAGGGACATCTCGAACTGTAGCGGTGGACTTCAGTCCAACACGTTGCCGCGATTGAGGTTTTCTTCGATTATTGCCCGCGGCCTCAGCCTAACGCCCCGTGGTCGTTCTTGCGATAGCCCTGCCTCACTGGCCAAAGGCGCTGAGGCAGCTAGTATCGTTAGGGAAACACGCCAGTTTCGCCCTTTGATTGACAGGATATTGTCAGAACTACTTCCAAATTGTCATTTTATTGTCAGACCATTTGCTCATTTCAGGCTGATTTGCAACAGCAGCACGCGCAGTTTTTCCTGCAATGCCGCCAGTTTGACCTGATTTTCAACGAGTTTCTTGGCTACTTCCGCAGACTTCCGCGTCACCCCGTCCAACTGCGCGACCAGTTTGCGCCGCAAATCCGCTGCGACCTGACCTTGGGGGAGCGAATCGAGATTGCCCTGAATCCTCTGGTTTTCGCGATCCAATATCTCGCGCTGCTGCTCCAAATTGTAGGAATCCTGCTGAATCTTTGCCATATCGTCGTTCAACGCCAGTAGTTCCTTAATGGGTCCGGCGACTGCTTGATCCAGCGTCTGGCCTTTCAAGTAAAACCGAAAGGCATCAAGGACATTGGACGTCAGCCCGCCTTCCACGAATTGGACCGGCGTGGCCTCCACCAACTTTGCTTCGCCCTTGCTTTTGGCCTTGACGAAAACCGGGAAGAACACGTCATTGCCGGATTTTACCATATCCTTTGGCGGATCAACAAGTTGCGTTCCAGATGTCAGCGCCAGTTTCACATAAGCTACTGAATCTTTATCGCGATTGGACTCCAATTTGATTGTGCGGGTGCTCACCCGTTTGCCTTGGACCGTAATCTTGCCGTCGACGATCTTGAGCAGGTGCAGTTCGTCGATTTTCTGATCAGCTGTGATATGCAAGGCAAATCCGGTTTCTTTGGCGTAAGCGACAAACGCCGTTTCATCTTTGGCCACGCGGCCGATAAAGCCCTCGCCGGCAAAAGTGCCGTCGATGTACAGCGTGATAGGCCCCCCTTCCAAGGCCGACTCCTTGCCATTGCGCAACAAAACCGCGCGGAACGGCGACTGGCCGGAATACGGTTCGCGGAACAGAAACACGTCGGTGCCGTCGATTTTGCGCGACACGATGTTGATGAGCGCAGCAGAGCGATCGGGCACTGTGACCGGCGCTTGCGCTTCGTAGGTGTATAGCGCGCCTACTTCTTTGCCTTGAACCAGTGCCGCAGCCGATCGCATCATGGCCTCACGGCGTGTGCTTTCTTCGGCTTTGGCCATGGGCGCTGGCTCGCGCCGCCGGTCGTAACCCGAACTGTCGCCGTCCACATCGTCAGCCATATCGGCCTTTGAAGCGCCTTTGCCCGACGGTCTGGCGGATTTGCTTTTCTTCATCGCGCCAAAACGCCCGGCGCCACCGCCGCCGCCGCCCGGTCCGGCTGCGCTTTCTTTTTCCGGTTGGGGTTCCATGGCCGGCGCTGGCGGCGGCGACGCCTCTCCGCCCTCCGCGCCAACATCGCTTTCCGGCGGCGCTTCAGCCACTTGGGCCTGGCGTGAACTGAGGTCCGCCCTGAGCACGTTGTGCGGCGTGTGCAAATTGTAGCGGAACGACAAAGGCGAGCCGACCACCAGCGTTAACGCAACGTTGTTCCACGCTTCGCCGCTGACGTTGTCGACGATCGCCCAACCCTGCAACTGTGCACCTTTGCCCTGCTCGACCCAAGCGCGGTACGCAGGACGCCAAATCGGCACCTCATGGATATAACTGATGATCAAGTCGTGCGACTCGTCGCCTGCCAAACGAACGGTCAGACTCACCGGCTTCCAAGCGCCATCGCTTTTTGAAATATCCAGCGATCGTTGCAGGCCGACCGCCAAAGTGCGATCGCCGATGGTCACGCGCTTGATGCCTGAAACAGCCGTCGTCAACAGGTTATTTTCGCCGTTCATCAGCGTTAAAATGGCTTCAGTCGTGGTTTTATCGGCTTCCATCACGCTGCTTGACTTGCGCGTGCCCATTTCCACGCCGACCACGCGACCAGCCAGCACGCCATCGGCCCCATCGACTTCGACTTCGGCACCGCGCAGCACGGCCAATAAGCCTTGCATACCAGCGGCATTGCGCACTTGCGGCGGCAACTCTGCTGCTTGACGATCGCCGGAACGCTCCACCGGCAGCGACACCGACGACGGCATCCCACCGGCCAAGTCAAGCACCGTCAACGATTTGAGCACGTCGTTGATCTGATCGGGCCGCACACGCAATTCGATGTGATCGCCCACGATTTTACCGCGGCGTTCAAAATAGCCCACGCCATTTTGGTACAAAACCACCTTGGTTACGGCCAATTCGGTGGGCTGCGGCGCAACCACCTGCGCTTGCGGCACACAGCCGGTCGTGAACGTTAAACATAGCGCGAAGATGTTGAAATTTCGCATAAAAATGCTCTCCTAGAGGCTGTTCAGATAGGCGATCAAGTCGCTTTTGTCGTTAGGGGCCAATTGCGTGCCAAATTCATGGCCGATGTTGCTCATGCCCATTTTGCCCGTATCAACGGTAAATCCATCGCGGACAAAGGTTTTCGGGCGATCTTTGGCCGGTTTGAGCATGTCGTTCAAAGTGGGTACCGACCCGTTGTGAAGGTAGGGCGCGGAGGCAAAAATGCCGTGCAAATCCGACACGGCGTAACCAGTAGGCGAACCGACCGACAGTGCATTATCGATGATAAAATTGATCAATTTGGCCAAGCCCGGTCCCGGACCACTGCCCGGCTCGCTGGAATCGGCCAGACCGAAAAACAATGGATCGGTGCGAATCGTACCGCTTGTGTGTTTGAAGTCCGGAAAAGTTTCCGTGGGATCAGCGGCGTAGTCTGAAGCTCCGTCCTTGCCAATGTCTTCAACGTGATGGCAGGTCGCGCACTTGGCCGCCACAAACACCGCTTGACCGTGTGCGGCCCCGTTATCTGCGACTTTTAATGGTTTTGGCGGTTCCATCCACGCCATGTAGGCGTCAAACGGCTTGGTGATGCTTTCAGGGGGAAATGGCAGAGCGTCACCCGCGCCAAAAGTGTACATGCTTAGCCACACTTGCGAGCGCGAATCCGATGCAACGCCTGTGTACCCCAAATTGTGTCGTTTGCCCAAATTGACGTACAGCGGAAAATCGGCCGGCACAATGTGCTTGTCCGCCACCGAATCCGCATTGCCGGAGCCGGGTTGCAAGATACCTTGCAACTTGGTGATGCCCTGCGGCGTCACAAGCGCGGGGTGTCCGTCGTTGACCCATGCGTCGTTGATAGCCAAACGGAATTGCGCCCATTGCAGGTGCGTCGCGGGCATCCCCGACCAATAACGCCCATCGTCTAGCTTGGTTACATGACACGACGCGCAGGTTTCGTGGACAAGTGCGGGATTTTTGATGCCGCGCTTGAAGCCGACAGGCAAATCATCGCCGGGATCGACCAACCAGCCAAATTTACTGAATTGTTCTCCCCATTTGGCCTTGTCGCTCTGCCACAATTGGACCAGCCAACTGGCCGGGGGCCAATCGGCTAGCGTTTCGGTGCCGAAGGCATCTTCGTAATAAATTCGCTCGCCTTCTTGCAAATCGGCCGGCGCTGGATTGGCCAGCAGGGCGCGAAATTTGGCGGTGTAGTTCCTGGGCGGGGCGGCAACGGCCACATCTTCACTGATATCAATGGCGTTGGTCTCTACCTCCGGAGCGATGTCAACGGAAACTGCGTCGACTGATGTGGTTGTGGCCGTGCCACAAGCGCAGGCAATTGCTACCAATCCGCCCAATGCAATCCATGTAGCCGAGCGCATCCGTGCTTGCCTCATAAACTTTTGATGAACACGATCAATTCGCCCAGTTGCTGCGGCGATAGTTTGGTCACATTGCCGTGCCCTTGCAAGTCCGCACGGGTGTGCAGATCCACAAGATCGGGCGAGCGGCCGTCGTGAAAGTAGGGCGCGCGCAGGAAAACACCTATGAGCGACGGCGTGCGCGCGTTGAGCGGGGTTTGTTCAGGCAAAATACCTTGTTTCAAGACGGTATGCAGTTGTCCATCGGTGTAGTTTGGGCCGCTGTGGCAGGTGGCACAGCCAGATTGCGGCGACTCAAAGAGCGATCTTCCGCGATCAACAGCCGCGGCGTCCTGGGTCGGTGGCAGCGGAAGTTGCACCATTTCAGTCAGATAGGTCATCAACGCGTGGTGGTCGATCAGCAGCCCATCGCCGCCCATGACTTGGGTCACTGTCGATTGAACCAAGGCGTTCAGGTCGGAGAACTCGCCGCTCCAATGCAAGTGCGGGGATGTAAATCGAAATCCACCCAACGGCATCGACCGTCGGACCCTTTTTCCCTCCGTGCCGCTGCTGAGGAACCAAGTCAATCCGTCGTCGCCGCCGTCAGGATGGCAGGTGCTGCAGGCGATAATCCCCTGCGGAGTCATATGCTTATTGGTCGAATCGTGAAAAATTCTACGTCCTTGCCAGGCCTCAGCCGACACAGAAGGCGGCAGCGGCCGCAGCGCTGACACCGTCGCCGACGCGCGGGCGGGCGGGGCAGCATCTAATTTCGCAGCCGCCAAATCGACAAGTGATACTGAGCCATCCAGTGCATTATCCACGTAAAGTCGGTGCGTTTGTGGGTCAAAGGCCAAGCCTCGTGGCCCAGCACCGGTATGGAAACTGGCCAAATGTCGCGGTTCGGCGAAGTTAGAAATATCCACAATCGCCACATCGTTGGACGACAGGTGTGCCACCGCCACCCGGTCGTTGCCCAGTTCGGTCAAAGCTGAAGGGCTATTAAAACTGGCTGTTGCCGCATCGTTGCCGCCGTAGGAGGCGGGCCGCAGAAACACCGCGCTCCCGTTGGTCGCCAAAACAATTGGCGCGAGAATCGGCAGAATTTTGGCGACTCCACCCGCCAGAGCGCCATAATTTGTAACAATATCGGCATGTTTTGGTTCCCCGTTGGCGACTTCCTGCAGCGCCAAAACGACATTGCCATCGGTGAGAGACAAAAGCGCGGCGCTTTGGGATGGGTGATAGGCAGCTTGGCCGGATGGCCCGTCCGCTGTGGCAAAATCGCCGATCAGGCCGATCTTTGGGTTGTCACCTATCCAAGAAGCAGTCAGGACCCGACCGCCGACAAAATCGGCCGCAACCAGTACGCTGTTGGCACTGAACGTTACGGCCCGCGGTCGCAACAGGCCGTGCAGACTGGCGAACGGCAGTTTGGGCTGCAAGTCGTCGCGCAGGATGTCCACGGTGGACTGTCGCTCGCAGGCGATGGCCAACTTGCTGCCGTCGACCGCCAGCGCCATGCCCCACGGACCTGCGCAAATAGGCATGCGTTCGACAATTGTCATGGTGCCGGGCTGTACGGTCACCAGTTCGTTGCTTTGATAGCAGGTGACTCGCAGTGTTCCGTCCCGGCTGAGGAGTAATTGATGAGGTTCGCCGCCCACTTGCACCCGACCGAGGGGTTTCAACGTAGCGGCGTCGAGGAAACTAACACCGCCGCTGTCGGGGTCCGTCACCGCCAACAGGTCGGACGACGGGCCTTTGCCGCCCGCCGGAATGAAAACGATGCTGCTGGAGGTCGCGCCCAGGCGCAGGTTGACTGGACCTTGGTCACAGCCGAGCAAGCCGAACAGCCCGCAGGCGGGGATCAGAAAGTCCCAGCGCAAAATCGGCCAGCGCGGCGTCGGCATGACCTATCCCGGATTCAGCAGGCCGAACTCGACAACCACTGGATTCTTATTGCAATTGACTTCTTGACTGCCGATCGGAAGCGTAACCGGATCGCCCTTGGAAGCATTCTTGTCCTTGTCCAAATCCTGGTAGCACAGCGCTTGATACTTCCCCGCCAGCAGCGGCTTTGTCGTGTAAGTTGGCATCGTTGCTGCTTGCAAATCTGCGTCCGGCAAATTGAAACTCTCCAACTCCGTCGCCCCTTCGATCGGACCCGTGATCGTCACTTCGGAGTCCTTAAAAACGCTGCAATAGACCGTGCCTTTGAGCGGGCCTTTCAACTCTTTGCTCTGTAAAATCAGCTTATTCACGGCAAATGTGATGTTCAGCGTGCCCTGCACCGCGGGCGTGATGTTCGGGTCTCCCAATTTGTCGCAAGACACATCGGCTTTGGGATCTTTGGCGGGAAAAACAACGGGTTCGTAGGGCAAAAACGGCGCATCGGCCAAAGCATGGCGCGGCGACTCAACGGCGTAAGCCACTGAAAACAAACCTTTCACCCCGGCGGCCACCACGCGAACGACGCCGCCGCCATCGGGGTGATCATAGTAAAACGGCACTTGCCAAGACTGCGACGACCCTGCTTTTTTCGCCTCTTGATCCAACATGTTGCCCATGTTGCGGTCGACCAGCGCCTGAAACGTCGCCCCCGCGAGAATGGACGCGGGCGCTTTGGCCAGCGCGAGACGCTGACCGTCGTTGGCGATGACCTCAAACCCCACAGAAACAAACTGTTTATCCAGATGCGGCTCTACGGTCAAACGCAGCCAATTGTGCGGCACCAGTTGGAAATCTTTGAAATTTTGCTTGCTCGTGGCGCCCGCACCGTAGGCATGATCGACAAAGAAGTCGAAATCGTCTTTTTGCAAGTTAAACCAGACAGTTCCGGCAATCCAATCCCATGCGGCGGCCGACTGCATGGCCAAGCCGACGCGGTCGGCGACCAAACTGGTGCGTGGGCTGGAACTCTCGACGATCAATGTATATTTTCCGTGGTCGCCGCGAACCGCCCACATGAAACCGCCGCCTTGGGTCGACGCCACGTGGTACTCGAGCAGAAACGGATCGCCGCCGGCTTTTTTCTCGGTGTCGGTCGCCATTTTTGCCATGGCGGCGGCGACGGTGGCATTGAAAATTTTGCCTATTCCGAATGACACCGGCACAACCGCTAAATTGCGGTGTTTTTTGCCCAACTCGTCGTCAAAGCTCAGGGTCACCCGCGCCTGATCCGGCACGGCCGGATCGGCAATCGCGCTCAGAAATATTCCAGTGGCCACCGGATATTTATCCGTAAATTTGCCGTTTTGGGCGTCGGTTCCAAACAGTCCATCGGCCAGTTTGGCGTAATCGGCGGGCAAGGGCAGTTCGGTATGAAAAGCCACCCATTCGTTCGGGTCGCTGTTCATGAGCGGGGCTGGCGCTGGGCCGGATGCGGCGTCTGCCGTCGCGGCAGCGTCCATTGCAGTGCCATCAGCGGCGGCCACGGCGGAACCGTTGTCGCAAGCCGCGATCGCAAGGGCCAGAACGACAAACACATTTGATTTCAGTATTTTCATGCCATACCTCAGTGCAAAGCGGCGACTTTGATCCCAACACAGCGTGACTTGCCACGGCAAAAATAGCCCAAAACCCGGTGTCTTTGCAAGCAATATCGCAAATCAACGCGGTTTGCGCATCAATAACCCGTACTTGGTAATGGCATAAATCGCGCGAAAGCCATCTTTGAGGCCGATCTTCTTGCCCTCGGCATAGGTGCGGCCATCATAGGAAATCGGCACTTCGTAGATGCGCAGCCCGGGTGTGGCGGCCAGTTTGGCGGTCATTTCCGGTTCGATTCCAAAGCGATTCTCTTGCAGATCAAGGCTTTGAATTACTTCTCGTCTGAAAACTTTGTAGCACGTTTCCATGTCGGTTAGATTGAGATCGGTCACCATGTTGGACAGCGTGGTCAACACGCGATTGCCAACAGAATGCCAAAAATACAGGACCCTATGGCTCGATCCGCCAAAACGCGAGCCAAAAACCACGTCGGCCTTGCCTTGGCGAATCGGCTCGATCAACACGGCGTATTCGCCCGGATCGTATTCAAGATCAGCGTCTTGCACCAACACGATATCGCCGGTCGCCTCTTTGAAACCGCGCCGCAGCGCCGCGCCTTTGCCCTGGTTGACGTCTTGCAAAAGCACGCGGATTTGCGGGTGCGCGGCAGCCAATTCGGCAAGAATATCGCGGGTACCATCTTTGCTGCCGTCATCGACAATCAGCAGTTCGATGTCAAACGGCTGACTGAGCACTTTGGCGACAATGTCGCGGATCGTGCGCGTTTCATTGTAACATGGCATAACTACTGACAGTTTCACGATGGCCTCAAAATTTTTGGGTTGGCGCACAAAATCCCGCGGCGCGCAGTTTACCTTTCAATTCTGCGACGTCAACGCTTTACATTTGGCAGGGTCCTGCCTACTTTGACCGCCTTGGAGGAAAGCATGCGAATTTTATATGGCGTGGTCGGCGAAGGCATGGGGCACGCAACGCGCAGTCGGGTGACCATTGGGCATTTGCTGCAGCAAGGGCATCACGTTGAAATCGTGGTCAGCGGCAGGGCCCATGAAATGTTGCGCAAACATTTTGGCGACGTCCATCGCATCCACGGCTGGCATTTGGTTTATGAGGACAACGAGGTCAAAAAGACCCGCACCGCGTGGTCCAATCTCAAAGCGCTGGCCGCTGGGATCCCGCGCAACATTGCTGCCTTTGATCTCAAAGGCTTTCAGCCCGAAGTCGTCATTTCCGATTTTGAATCGTGGAGCTACCTTTTTGGCATGGCCAATCATATTCCGGTGATAAGCATCGACAACATGCAAATTATCAGCCGTTGCTTTCACGAAAATGCCGTGCTGACCGATTACATGACCGAGTTTTTGTTGGCCAAAGGCATCGTCAAATCCAAGCTGCCTGGCGCGCACCACTATGTGATTACAACTTTTTTCTATCCAGAAGTGCGCAAGGAACGCACGACCTTGGTCCCGCCGATCTTGCGACCGGAAGTGCTCGCGGCGCAGGCGTCGCAAGGCGAACATGTGCTGGTTTACAGTTCCGCCGACAGCGCGGACACGCTGCAAGAAGTGCTGAAATCGTTTCCAGATCAAAGTTTTATCGTGTATGGCATTCGGCGTGGGATCAGCCAAGTTGAGACAGACGCCAACCTTAGCCATCAACCTTTTAGCGAAGATGGCTTTATCGCCCACCTCGCCAGCGCCCGCGCCGTGATCGCGGGAGGCGGTTTTTCCCTGATGGGCGAAGCGGTTTATCTGCATAAACCGCTACTTTCAGTGCCGCTCGTCGGGCAATTTGAGCAGATTCTCAACGCGCGCTACCTGCAAAAGCTCGGGTACGGCTTGCATCGCGATGAAGTCAGCCATGCCGACGTGGCCGAATTGTTGGCCCGCAGCGACGAATTTCGCAATAATTTGGCAGCCTATCGCCAAGACGGCAACGCAAAGTTGTTTGAAACGGTCGATGCCCTATTGGCGGAATTGGCTTGAGAACGACACCGCGGGAGAGCTACTGCTTGAATTGCATCGCCGCCATCATTTTTCGCCCAGCGGCGACAAAGTCATCGCCGCCTTGGTTGAAAAGCACAAAAGTGTACAGGTAGCGCGATTCTTTCTTGATGATTTGCAACGCACACTTGGCATAGCCCTTGGCAAACGTCGCCCGCGGCCGGTAGACAACTATCTCACCCCAGTCGCCGCCATAGTCGCGTTTCACTTCATCGGCGGGAATCGATTGGTCATCCAAAATCGCGTCTTCGCCGTCACCGGTGTTAAACGCGACCATCATCGCGACGGCTTCCGATGGCACGCTGGCGGGAAATTCGTCCGCTGCATAGCGCGCTTCTAGAGAGCCCGCAGTACCGATGGCGAACTCGTAATGCATGTCCGGATTTGTCCGCACTTTTAGTGGCTTAAACCCCGGGGGCGGCGACAGTTCCACGCCCAGCTTGGCAAGATAGGCGACGACCCTTTTGGGTACGGTGGCTACCGCGGGCGCTTCATCTTTGTTTTCTTCCACAGGCTTGGCTGTTTTTTTGGTGCCGAGCGCACCGACCATGTAGGCCGGGGCTTCGCCCTCAGCGGCCGCCGACGCGTCGGCCATCGCCACTTGTGCTGTAGCTGCCTGTTTTTTCTTGGATCTACCTGCTTCTGCCTTGGCTGTTTGCTCGGCCGTCGGCTGGTTGACCGTCGGCTTTAGCTCCGATTCATCGACGACTTCGTCATCGTTGTCGACCGCCGCGACAACAACCTGTTTGCCCGAACAAGCGACTAAACTTAAAGCGGAAAAGCAGAACATAAGCAGACGAGCGGGGAAATATTTCACGGTGGCCTCCGCGGCGCAAAGTGGCAAATCCGAACCGTTCCGTCAAGGGTACCGGCAATAAGTCCGCGTCAATGCGCGTCAATTGGCAACGGGTCGCCGAAATATCGCAAGGCAAGAAAATCGCGTTCGACGGAAATGGCTTCGAACAGCGGCGTGACCCAACGCCAACCAAATTGCCATGTGTTTTCGTAACCATAGGCCGGTGAACTTTGCACTTCAAAGCCTTGAGCGGCAAAATTCTGCTCGGCGCGCCACAAATGGCGGGCGTCGCTGACAACGATGACACGCTTGGCGTGGGCCTTGAGCAGAATCGGCCGCGAAAACAACGCGTTTTCCCAGGTCGAGCGCGAAAGGTCTTCCTGCAATATCGCCGTCCTGGTCACATTCATCGCCAGCGCGACATTGGCGGCGGCCCGTGCCTCGGTGGGCGGATGCGAACCAAGGCCGCCCGTAAACAGAATTTTCGGCGCAATACCGCGGCGATACAGTGCCACTCCGTGTTCCGCGCGCGCCTGCAGCGACCGCCCAGCAAGGCCGTCCTCTTGCACGCCGGCCCCAAGAACAACAACCGCATCAGCCGGTTGCAATGTGCGCTCCGTATGGCCGTAGTCATCCAGGAAAAGCGCCAATGCCAGATGGCAAAGCCCGACGAAAGCCAAGGCCAGCCGCATGCGCCGCCTCTTCATGCGCTAGCCTTTCACAACGATAGAAACCATCCGGGCGGGCACCACGATAATCTTCACAATTTCCTTGCCTTCCAGCCACTTCTGCACGGACACTTGCGCCAAGGCCAGCGCTTGCAATTCTACCTGCGGCGTTTGCGGCGACACAACCAGCTTGCCGCGCAGCTTGCCGTTCACTTGCACGGGCAATTCAATCGTTTCTGCGACACAAAGCGCGGGGTCAAAAGTCGGCCATGGCTGCAGACAGACCGACGGCGCACGACCCAACTTTTCCCACAATTCTTCCGCCAAATGCGGCGCGTAGGGCGCCAACACGATCGCGAGCGTTTCCGCCAGAGATCTAGGCAGTTCTGTCAACTTCACCAAATCGTTCAGCGCCGTCATCATCGCTGCAATCGCCGTGTTGAAGCGCAGATTTTGCGTGTCCTCGCTGACTTTTTGCACCAGTTTGTGCTGGATGCGCAGCGTCGCCTCGTCAGTCGGCCCATCGACAATTGACTTGTCGAACAGCGTGTGCAGCCGCGCCAAAAAGCGCCGCGTACCATGTAACCCTGCTGTCGCCCAAGGTTTTACTTGCTCCAACGGTCCCATGAACATTTCATACAGACGGAAAGCATCGGCGCCAAATTCGGCCAGAATTGAATCGGGGTTGATGACGTTGCCGCGCGATTTCGACATCTTTTCATTGTCTTCGCCCAGAATCATCCCTTGGTTGATCAAGCGCTGAAACGGTTCGTCACTGGGCACAACACCGCAATCGTACAGTACTTTGTGCCAAAAACGCGCATAAAGCAGATGCAGCACTGCATGTTCTGCACCGCCGACGTAGAGATCGACCGGCAACCAGTGAGCGATCGCCTCCTTGGACGCCAAAGCGTCAGGATTTCGGGGATCTAGATAGCGAATGTAGTACCAGCAAGACCCAGCCCACTGCGGCATCGTGTTGGTTTCACGGGCATACCATTGGCCATTTCGATGAAAATAGCGCCAATCCAAGCACTTAGAGAGCGGCGGCTCGGCATCGCCTGTCGGCAGAAAATCTGCAGTTTCAGGCAGAATCAGCGGCAAGTCGGATTCCTCAACCGCAATCGGCTGGGCGTAATCAATCCGAAACAACCCTTCGGCGACAAAAGCATGCAGCGCTTCATGCGGCGTGGTGCTGGTACCCAAACCCAAATGTTGAAACAGCGCCACATCTTGCAACGCTGCGTCCAACCGGAGCGGACTGTTTGCTCCAACGATTGGATAATAAATCGGAATCGGCTCACCCCAATAGCGCTGACGGCTGAAGACCCAATCGCGCAATTTGTAATTCACATGGCGCTTGCCGATGCCGCGGCGCTCCAAGTCTTCTGAAATCTTGCGTTTAAACGTTGCTGTCGGCAAGCCATTGTAATCGCCGGAATTGTACGCGATGCCCTCGCCTTCAAATGCGGCGTCTTGCTCAGGGAGAGGCGCGCCGTTTGGCGAAAGAACAGCGACAATAGGCAGTTGGAATTTGGTCGCGAATTCAAAGTCGCGCTCGTCGTGCGCGGGCACAGCCATGATCGCGCCCGTGCCATAGGTGCTCAGCACGTAATCTGCTGTCCAAATCGGGATTTTTGCACCGTTAACTGGGTTTATGGCAAAACGCCCAGTAAACACACCGGTCTTTTCCTTACTGTCATCTTGCCGATCTCGTTCACTTTTATATTTGGCCGCTAGGCAATAGGCGGCGACGTGGTGGCTTTGATCGGGGGTGGTCAGGCTTTCCAACAGCGGATGTTCGGGCGCAACAACCATGTAAGTCGCGCCAAACAGCGTGTCCGGTCTCGTCGTGTATATCCGCAATTTCCCGAGATTGTTGTCAATTTCAAAGTCGACTTCCGCACCTTCGGATTTGCCGATCCAATTGCGTTGCATGGCCTTGATGCCTTCTGGCCAATCGAGCGCATCGACCGATTGCAGCAAACGCTCTGCATACGCAGTGATTTTCAGCATCCATTGCCGCATCGGCTGGCGAACCACCGGATGACTGCCGCGCTCGGATTTGCCGTCGATCACTTCCTCGTTGGCCAACACCGTGCCCAGCGCTGGACACCAATTGACTGGAATTTCGGCTTGATAGGCCAGCCCCCGCTTGAAAAGTTGCAAAAAGATCCATTGCGTCCATTTGTAGTAAGCTTGATCGGTGGTATCGACTTCGCGATCCCAATCGTAGCTAAAGCCAAGGGCCTGAATTTGCCGACGAAATGTGGCGATGTTCAATTGCGTCGTCTGCGCCGGATGCGTACCCGTCTGGATGGCGTACTGTTCCGCCGGTAGACCAAAAGCGTCCCAACCCATTGGATGCAAAACATTTGTCCCTTTGGCCCTCAAAAAGCGGCTGTAGATGTCGGTCGCGGTGTACCCTTCGGGATGACCGACGTGCAGACCGGCACCCGACGGATACGGAAACATATCCAGCACATAGGCTTTGGGCGCACCCGCAAGCAGCCGCGTGGCGAAGGTCTTATTCGCCAACCAATGCGCCTGCCACTTCGCTTCAACTGTCGCGAAATCGTAGCGTATTTGACCGCGGTCGTGGTTTTCCGCTGCAGCAGGCTCAATGGGGCTCGTCATGGGTGTCACCTTGGATTGCGCGGACTTTGTGCCAATATTCTGCGGATTTGGCAAGGGGGAGCCAGCGCCACTTGACGCTTTGGCCGCGCCAGCCTACACACGACGACTTGCAGCTGCATTTTCACCGGCTGCGCGCGGAGTTCCATGTCCAGCCAACCCAGCACCAATTCCGGTAACGCCGACGGCCAAGGCGGTGGTATTCCTATCGATGTCAAGCAGTTAGGTCTAGTCGCGGCCATCGCAAGCCTGTCGTATGTGTTCTGGGTCGTCGGCGTCATGGAAATGATCGAGAGGCTGGCCTATTACGGCGTCAAAGCCGTGGCCACGCTTTATGCCAAAGATCCCGTTTCCAAGGGCGGACTTGGCGTCACTATGAACGAATTTGGCAGCATCTTGAGCACCTGGGCTTTGGTCCAATGCCTGCTGCCCGTCATCACGGGCGGCCTTTCCGATCGTTTCGGCTACAAACAAACCATCGGCATTTCAACAGTCGTCAAGATCTTCGGCTACCTCATTATGGCCAGCTTCCCGACTTATTGGGGCTTTTTCGCGGGATCCATTGTGCTCGCCAGCGGCACCGCCATTTTCAAGCCGGGCATTCAGGGCACCTTGGTCAAGGCAACCCGCGCCGATAACTCTTCCATGGCATGGGGCATTTTTTACCAGACGGTCAACATCGGCGGCTTTATGGGCCCCTTGGTCGCCGGCTACATGCGCAAGATGGAATGGCGCTATGTCTTTTTGTCGTGCGCCGCCATCATCTCACTTAACTTTCTGATGTTATTAACCTATCAGGAACCCGGCAAGGACGAACGATTGGCCAAAGCCGCCGCCGCCAAGGCCAGCGGTGAGAAGCAAAGCAACTTGCTCGCCGATTCGCTGCACGAACTGGCCAAACCGCACGTATGGACTTATCTACTGGTTTTTTCAGCATTTTGGTTCATGTTCAATTCGCTCTTTGACGTTTTGCCGGCGCACATTGAGGAATGGGTCGACACCCGCGACGTCGTGCTCGCTTTGTTCGGCGGCAAACCTCCGACCAGTGAAGTCATCAAATTTTTCGTGGTCATGAGCAAAGATGGCAGTGAAATCCTACCCGAAGGCATGCTCAACTTTAACTCCATGTTGATCATGACGACTTGTTTTCTGTTTGCCGGATGGTCGGGCCAGATGAAGGCGCTTCACTCCATGATATTGGGGACTTTACTCGCCAGCGTGTCTTTGGTGGCGTCCGGCGCATCGTCGTTGGGCATCATTTCGTTTGCAGCGATTGGCATTTTCAGCGTCGGTGAAATGCTGTCTTCGCCCAAATTCAGCGAGTACATCGGCAATTTCGCTCCGGCGGACAAGAAGGCGATGTACTTGGGTTTTTCGCAGATCCCGCTGGCGATCGGCTGGACGCTCGAAGGCAAGTTCGGTCCGATGTTGTACGATCATTACGCCAGCAAGGACGTGTTTTCGCGCGAGTTGTTGCTGCAAAAGGGCATGGCTGCGACCCAGGTGGCTGGGATCAACCAGGGCGAAGCCTTTGATACGCTGGTGAATTTTCTGAAGCTTCCGGCCCACGATGTCACCGCCCAGTTGTACGCAACGCACAACGTCGGCATGGTCTGGTACATCATGGCCGTCGTGGGGGTTATTGGGGCCTTAGGTATCTGGATGTACGGTCGTTTTGTCGCTTCGCTTGCCAAGCGCTGATGCGATCGCTTCAATCGACGATGACGGCCGCCGCCTCGTCGGTTCTAATGCAAATACACCGGGTTGTGTGGCGTTGGGCGGCCAAGTCCACAAGTTGCATTCGCGAGGCCCGTCGTCGTTGGGTTTGAGCCAGACAAAAGTGGGCACAGTCACGCGGTTGATGCATTCGGGTTCTGAAAAGGCTGGCGACCAACAGCCGCTATTCCACAGCGCAATCGGACCGATTTGATCGCGACCGGGCACGTGTGTGTGGCCCACGATGCAGCGCGAAACGCCGGTGATCTGATGCAGCCACGTCGCGCACTGCGGCGAAAGTAGCGGTTTTGAAAACACTTCCGAGTGCACCGCCCGCGCGTACAGCCAATACGCGGGCGACAGCAGAATCAGCGGCACCATCACCCAGAACACGCCGATTGGCCAAAGAAAATTGATCGCCAACACGATTTCCCAAGCGACAAAAAGCAGGCCGATCATAAGCAGCGCGCGATCCAGCCACAATTCACGCAACACCATCAAAGGATTGGTCAAAGCCGGTGGCTCGATGAGGGCGCTCAATTGCCGCACCTGCGAAGGCGTCACCTGACTGCGCTCGGCAATCGCCTGCACCTTTTCTTCAACCATCATCGGATCTTGCATCGGCGGCAGCAAAAAATCGCGCAACGTCAGCACCAGTGTGACGCTGGCACTCCAAAGCCAAGTCCACAGCATGAAAGGCTGATCGCGGATCATGTACTTGAAAAAGAACCTCACATACTGCCAAGCGGACATGATGTAGTTGGCCGTAGCGTGCGGATTGAAATAGCCCATGCCATTGAGCATGTAACGCTGCGCTTGGTCGCCAAAAGGAATGCGCACACGCGGTTGGCGGCCCACTGCAATCAGCGGATCGATCGGATTTTGCACCGAACAATACGGGTCAAATTGATTGCCGTGGGTGACAAACGTGTCATTGCCGCTCAAATAAAACCAAGGGCAAAACACCAGTTGCGGTTCTGAATAGCCGACTTGCTCGCGAATGCGCTGCTGCACGCGCGGCCAGTGAATCTCCACATCGTGGTTGCCGACCACAAAAATCGCCCGATGCCCGCGCGACAAAAACAACGTAAGCGCCTGGAACCATTTAAGATGGTCTTCAATGATGAGTTCCATCTTCCAGGCCGACATCCACTCTTCACTCGGCAGACCGCGCAACTTTGCCAGCCAATTGACCTCACCCTCGGGTTGACGCGGCAGTTGCATGATGCTGTCAAAGTCGAAAATATCACCGTTGAGCAAAAGTTCAGCCGGTTGATCGTCCGCCAAAGCTTGTTCATGCAGATGTTGCAAAAGGCGGGCAAAATCGTCGTCAAAGAAGAATTCGCGGCGGCGAAAAGCCTTCCACAACCGCCGCTTGGGATGCAGCGGCTCGGCGTCACACAAATGCATGTCAGACACGACAACAGTATGCATAAAAACGATAGTACGAAGGCCGCCGAAGTTGTCCAAGAATTGGCCGTTCCGCTACATGGCCGCCAGCACGGCGTGCATTTTTTGCGCTTCGGCCTGCGCCTGATCGGTGCCATCGACCATCACGCCGTCGAGGATCCGCACCACGCGCCGTGCGTGTTCCATGACCCGCGGGTCGTGGGTCGAAAACAGAAAGGTCACACCGCGTTCCCTGTTCAATTTCAACATCAAATCGATAATTTGCGACGACGTCACAGAGTCAAGGTTGGCTGTCGGTTCATCGGCCAGAACCAACTGAGGCTCGGTCGCAAGTGCGCGCGCGATCGCGACACGCTGGCGCTGCCCGCCCGACAACTCGTCGGGTTTATGGTGCAAAAGCATCTCAAGGCCTACATCTTTGGCCAAGGCGGTCACGCGCTCCCGCAATTTCTTGCGGTTCTCGCCGCGAATCACGCAGGGAAATTCAATATTTTCCACGGCGTTCAACACCGGAATCAGGTTGAAATTTTGAAAGATGAAACCGATCTTGCGGTTGCGTATTTCAGCCAAGTCGTTGAAATCACGAGTACCGACTTCTTCGCCATCGAGTTTGTACGACCCTGCGCTGGCGCGGTCCAAGCATCCAATGATATTGAGCAATGTGGTCTTGCCCGAGCCCGAAGGTCCCATGACCACCGCAAATTCACCGCGTTCAATGGTCAGATCGACGCCGCGCAGCGCGACCACTTCGGTTTTGCCCAACTGGTAGGACTTTTTGATGCCGCTGAGTTCAACTAGTGCCATGAAAATCTCCTATTTACCAGATGTTGCGCACGAATTAGAAAAACAGCCGCGCGCTGGCAAACGCCCGAAAGACGCTTGGCTGGGCGTTGTACTCGGTGAAGCCCTCGTTGCCGATGGTGATGCCGCCGCGCGAGGCGATGCCCGGCAGCGTGATAAAGGCGCCCACGGACAAGCTTAACCACTCGCGAACGCTCCAAACCACCTGCGGCGCGACGGTGCCGGAAAAGTCGCCCAGACCCAAAATGCCAACGGCCATGACCGTCCAATCGTCAGCAATTTGCGCTTGTTGGTAGCTAAGCAGCGCGTAGTGGCGCCGCAGCGGGTCAAAGGCGAACTTTTGCGGCGAGCCCGGATCGCTGGGAGCAAAACCAAAGTTGCCAAAAAGATTGGTCGGAATTTTCAGATTTTGCGCCACCGCTTGCCTGCGCAAATCGACGCCACGCACATAGCTGTCGAATTCTGCCGGCGAATAGCCCTCGCCGTTGTAGTAATATTCTAAAGTTAGCGAAGCGGCTTCGCCGAACATGTAGCGGCCGCCGACCAGCACTTTGGTTCGCCAATCGCTGTCGAGCAATTTGCTGCGGTCTGCTGGTAAGTTCCCTTCGCTCAGACAGCCGACGACCGTGCTCAATCCGCCGTCTACACATTTGGAATCAAAGTACAATTTGGAACTGCCCTGTTGAACAATGCCTTCCATGTGCAATTCGACGGCGTTGAAAAACACGTGTGAAAGCGACAATCCGCCGCGGTTTTTGTACTCAAATGCGTCGTTGTACATTTGCGTCATGTAGTAAAAAGCGTTGATATCGGTTTCGGCCAATAGCGCATAAGCGCGTGCTGCTAAAGCGAAATGTGGGCGGTTATCCGATCCGTCGGCAAGCACAGTTCCGCTTGGGTCGTAGTTTGGCGTCAATACATTGTCCGGATAAAAAACCAATGATTGCGGGATACCACCGGATTGGCGGGTGACCTTGCCCGCGACCACGAGCGAAAATGTGAACGTATCCAGCGGCATTTCCGCGCGGATCAGCCACGATCCGGCGCGCTGCATGGTCGGGTCCGTCGGATCTTTGGCCGGATTGAGCAAATCGGCTGGGCTCAAGGCCAAGCCGGAGCCCCAACTGACCCTCTTTTTGCCCAAAGTGACGTTGAAATGATCGCCAAATTCGTAAGTGGCGTACATTTCGCTCAAAATTGCGGCTGGCCGCAGGTTGGGCACGTCGTGATCGCCCGGGTTGACCGCATTGCCCGCGCCGTCGTTGGCCAAGAACTTGCCGCCGCGCTGATACAGAAAACTCGCGTCGACCAGTGCCATCGCGCTTTTGGCCCAATGGAATTTTAGTTGAATATTGCCTTCGGTCAGATTCGCCAGCCGCGGCAGATCGTTGCTCGGCAGCAGGCGATTCACCGCGACGCTGCCAAAAGTCGTGCGCGAATCCAGGAAACCCGTGCTCGTGACGTCCAAAATCTTGGGCGGTGCATCGACTTGATCGTCCGGCGGCAGCGAATCTCCGTCCACAGGGTCGGTTGTGTCTGTGGGTTCTTTGGGCAGCGCGATCATTTCCTCGCCGGGCGCGGCAGCTGCTGCAACCTTGGCGTGAGCCATTTGCGGCAACAGCAGCAACGCCGCGATCACCGGCCAAACTGCGGGCCGAACTTGGAGCAAAATGGCTGTGCAAACGCGCATCTTTGCCTACTTGCCCAAGTTGTCGAGCGAAAACTTGGTGGATGGCGGGTCGTACTTCGGATCAAAAGATTCCCACTGCATGGTGCTGTAGCGCTGAGTCGCCAGCATATTTTTCATCACGATCTTGCCCGGCCGTTTGATGCCGCCGAAATCGCGAAAGTCGCTGAACTCCGCCATGCGCAACATCTTGCCAGAAACCGTGTAATATTCACCTTTGACCGGCAGCAGGTCAGCTTTGCGCATCCAAAGCTTGATCTTGTCGTAAGAAGCATTTGTAGTTTTTGCTTTTAATTCCAGGACATGAGCGTCAGGGCGCGCTGGATCGGCAGTCACGCTGCCCGCGTAGTCGGCTTCATAATTGACCCGCAGCACATCGGCGTTGTTGAAGTCACCGCCCTGAAATGAATCGCGATTTGCCAAACGCACGGCGCGCTTAAGCGACGGCATATAGACCCATAAATTGTCACCCGAACGCAGCATCTGCTGGCCCTTGACCGCCGCAGGTTCTGAAAAATTCACGAGAAAATGCTCACTGCCCTTTTTCAGCACTTCCATCTTATAAGCACGCGTCGTGCCGTCGTCGCGGTGGGCGCTCATCAAGGTCACGGCCTGAAAATTGGCCGGTCCCATGATATTGTCGTATTTTTTCATAAGGTCAGCCGCCGACGGATCGGCGATAGCTAGGGAGCTGGTCAGGCCAAGCGCGACGACAGTTGCGGTCAAAAGGGCAGATTTAAGCAGTTTTCTCATAAGTCACCTTCTGGATGTGCATTGTACCGATGTGGTCTAGAGTCCGAGACGCTTTCATTTATTTCATACACTTGCGGTTAGACCGCCCGCAGCGCATCGACGGGATTGAGCCGCGCCGCCCGCCACGACGGATAGACCGCCGCCAACAGGGAGCCCAATGTCGCCGCGCCAATCGTCGGCAGCACCAATTCCACCGGCATGATCGGGATGATGTAACCGACCGCTGTCGCGCCCGGCGCCGTTGCCGCAATACCGCCGAATGATTGAACAATCATGACGATGACCGCAGCGAGTCCAGCGCCCGCCGCGCCGCCGATGACGGCCAGTGCGAGCCCTTCGAGCAGAAAAAGCACTGTGATTTTACCGCGTCGCAGTCCGACTGCCATCATGGTACCGATTTCGCGCGTGCGCTCCAGAACGCTCATGAGCATGGTGTTGACCACGCCGATCACCGCGATCACCAAGAAAATAAAGCCGATGACGCCCAAGGCGACTTTTTGGTAGCGCACGATATCAGCGACTTGCGGCCGCAACTGGGCCCAAGTCTGCACTTCCACACCTGGCCCGAGTTGGTGGCGAAGTCGTTGGGCAATGGTATCGATCGCTTCGCGGCTGTCGATCGATACCGCAAATTCTGTCACCCGCCCCTGCATGCCGAGCAAATCTTGGGCGTAGGCTAGCGGGATCTGCAGCGTGCGTTTGGACTCAAAAGGATTGCCATTATCAACAGTTCCGACGATGTCGATGTCCAGCGCGTTTTGTTGCCCAGTCTTGTTCGCCGCTTGGATCGTCGCGCTGATGCCGGGCTTGATCTGCATGGCTTCGGCCAAATCTTTACCAAACACGGCACCTTGGGGCGTGTCAGCGCCCAGGGCCTTGCCCACCATGTTCTTGCGCGCCCAAGGCATCACTTTGTACTCAAACTGCGGGTCGATCGCCGTTGCGATGACGATGGACGACTGCGCACCGTTGTTGGCAATGCCGCCGAATACCAGCCGCGGCGTAACACCGGTAACACCGGGCATTGCCATCAATTTTTTGCGGATATCGCCGTCTTGCGGCATGTCTAGGTCAAGCGGCTGGTTTTCCCGAACGTCATCATAGCCTTTGCGGTGCACCTGCAGAGCGCCGACCCGTCCTTTGATCAGATCGTCGATGATCACGTTGCCCAAGCCGTGAATAAAAGACCCTAAAAGCAGAGTCATCAGCACGCCGAAGCCGATTGCGCCAATGGTGAACGCCGCCCGCGATCGGTTGCGCAGCAGGTTGCGCACAGCCAAGTTGACAAGGGTCAGCATCCGATGCTCCGCATTACTTCATACACTTGGTAGGTTAACCGCCAGCGAGTGCTTCCACCGGCCGCAATCTGGAAGCGCGCCAAGCCGGATACATGGAAAAAATCAGCGCCCCTAGCGCGGCGAGACCACTGATGACTAGCAGATAAGGCACTGTAACATAAGGGCGAATCACAAAGGGCACTGAACTCGTTGGTGCGGTCATCTCAATGCCGACATGGTTATAGTACCCCACGACGCTTGCGCCGATAGCGGCACCGATCACGCCACCGAGCAAGCCGATAAACGAAGCTTCCAGCAGAAACAACACGACAATTTGCTTGCGCCGCACGCCGACCGCCATCATCGTGCCAATTTCGCGCGTGCGATCGAGCACCGCCATCAACATCGTGTTGGCCACGCCCAGCAGCATAAGCAGCATAAAAATCGTCGAAACTAGTACCACAACTACGTTTTGGCGTGCGCGCGCAGATACGACGAACACCGCAATATCTTCCCACGTTGACACTTCATACTCGGCGCCCAAAACGGCGTGCAAGCGGTCGCGCACCGCGTTGATTTGCGTCAAATCATCGATACTTAGGATGAGTTCCGTGGCCCTGCCCTCCATCTTGAGCAGCTTTTGCGCCAGATCAAGCCGCATCATCGCCACTTTGCGCTCGCCCGGCGAGTTGAGTTGCATCGTGCCCACTAGTGCGATGTTTTCCGCCGCCAAAATGCCGTCTTTGTCCGACGCCAGCACCGCAGCCGGGTCGCCGAGTTTTTGTTTTCCGTGCAGCGCTTTGTCGAGTTCGACAGTGACCACCATCGCCTGCTGGTTAGCGCCGTGCACGAATTTGCCACCGTCTTTGATCGCTCCCAACCGCAAAGGGCAAATCTCAAATTCTCTCTTTGGATCAATGGCTTGTAGCATGACGAAAATCGTTTCGTCGCCCAAGTTGAGCATGCCGGCAAATGAAATGCGCGGCGCAATCGCCTTGACGCCCCGCACTGCGGCAATTTTCTTGAAGAACACGTCATCCGCTGGGATGTCCATCGCAAGTGGCGAGGACAACACATTCTTAAGAAAGCCCTTTTTGTGCACCTGCAAGGCACCAGTCTGCCCAGTGACCACGCTGTTGATCAACGCCGCCTGAAAGCCATTGATAAGACCGCGAATACTCACCATCACGCCGACGCCGATCAACAACGCGGTCAACGTGATCAAGGTGCGGCGCTTGTTGCGCAACACGTTGCGAATGGCAATCGGCAGCAGACTTCGCACAGCAATTTCCGAAACGGTCGTAAGGTGAACGATGGTTCAGATTGTACAACGACCGTTCATTTATTGAAATAGTCGTTCAGAATTCTCGCGAATTTGTCGGTAAAACCACAGCAATTCAAGACATTACAAGTCATCGCAAGGCGTCCCGAGGCGTTGACCTGTGTAGATACCCAGATCCGTGTAGATCATCTTGCGGTTGTCATCTAGAGGTAACACCACCAACCGATTGGTTGTTTTACCCTTGATCCACGTCGATTCACTCTTTTCACCGCGGCCGAGGATCAGCCGCAACGTGCCCTCCTTGGTGGCAAAAATGTCCCCTTCACTGTCGCTGACGACGTTGGTAAGCGGTATAGGTTTCAATCGGCCGCGGGGCCCCATGAAAACCCGGAAGTTCTTTGCCTTTTCGCCGACACCGCGGTCGACAAAGAAATAGGTGCCCGCATTGTCGCGCGCAAGGCCGTGGGCGTGGCGATCCCAAGTGCCGTAGATGAACTTGGCATCTGCGGCGAGTTTTTTTGCCGCATCCATAGGTACTTGCTGCAAAATCGTCTTGCGATCGGCGCATTGCACGGACCACTCGCCATTTTTCCAGCCGAAGCCGCCCTGCCAGCGCGAGTCAACCCGCGGTTCCCAAAAGATTTTGTCCCACGATTCTGTACCAGAAGAACCGCCGCCAGTGATGCGCAACTGCACGAATTGTTTGCCGTCCGCCGAATAGAAGCTGTTGGCGGAACTGTCGCCGAAAAAAGGCGTGGCCGCTACAAAGTGCCCCTTGCCATCTGTAGCAAAAACAAGATGTTCAACAACTGGTTTGATGTCGACAACGCTGCCCGGCGCTGGTTCACCGTCGCCCGCCAAGCATGGCTGGGAAATGCAGGTCAAACATGCCAGAATCGCGGCGCGGCCGCGGCCCAAAAATCGACGGTGCAAGGCGAGTTTCATGGCTGTGCAAGATAACCAAACAGGCTCCAATCAGCAAGCGCCAAGCCAGGGCAGCGTGGCAACATTGGCGCCTGGTTCGCTAATCGGCGGCACCTGGCTCATTGAGCGCATTTTGGGCAAAGGCGGCATGGGCACCGTCTGGCTGGCGCGCCACCAGCGGCTGGCGAACAAGCGCTCTGCGATCAAGGTCTTGCATGGCACAGGTTTGACCGATGAAGCCTATGTGCGCTTCGCGCGCGAAGCAGAAATTTCGACCAAAATTGGCCACCCAAACATCGTAGATGTGATCGATCTCGCGGCGTTGGACAGCGGTGAACCCTATATTGTGCTTGAGTTTTTGCAAGGTGAGGTGTTGCGCGACAAGTTGTTGCGCCAGCGTCAGTTGCCGTTCGAGGAGGTGTGCGCGATCACGCGCCAAATTGGGTCGGCGCTGCTGGCGGCCCACCGGCATGAGGTGGTTCACCGCGATCTGAAACCGGAAAATGTGTTTTTGGTTCCCACGGATTCGGGAGGCACGATTCACGAAACGGTCAAAGTATTGGATTTCGGCATCAGCAAACTGCGCGGGTCGCAAACGGTGCAAACGCAGGAAGCCGTACTTCTGGGCACGCCGCAATACATGGCGCCCGAGCAAGCCATGGGAAGAAATAATGAAATTGACGGTCGGAGCGATCAGTTTGCCTTAGCTGTGATGGTTTATGAGATGCTGACAGGCGCGCCGCCGTGGGTGGCTGATTCGCCAATTGGTTTGTTATTTCAAATTGTTCACTCGCCGACGCCGGATTTGGCCGCCAAGGCGCCGCAAGTGCCGGGACATGCATTGCGGGCGATTCAGAAGGCGCTGAGCAAGAAAGCCGATGATCGTTATGCAGATATCGGTGATTTTGTTGCGGCGCTGACTGGGCAGGCGTTGCAGTCCATCGATCCGCGCAAAAGTGGCGCGTTTGAGTCCGGTGCCGTGGTGCGGGTGAACACGCAAAATGGCGCGCCGACGCAACAAGATCTCAATGACGTCACTTTCGACGGCAGCCAACCGGCGGCAATGGATGTCACTTTTGACGGCTCCGCCGCCGTGGCGCCAGCGCCGATTGCCGCTATGACCCAAGCGCCCGTTGCCGCACCGGAAAACGCCATCGCAGCGGAGCCAGCGATGCGCGCGTTGCCGGCTGCAACGGTTGCCGCAAACGGCGCTGCAGTCGCGGTCACCCGCGCCCCCACGGGCGGCAACGCCAAGTGGCTGGCCATAGGCGCGATCGGCGTGGCTGCGGTGATCGGCGGCGTCATCGCGGTCGGAGGCGGAAAAGACCTAGCGCCGTCGGTCGTTGCGCCCGCGGTCGCGCCGCCGTCGCCCGCAGCGACGCCGCCGCAGGCCCCCGCGCAGGCGCCCGCGCCGCCAGCCCACGCGACCGCGCGCGGACCAGCCGTTATCGCTGAAAAACCGGCACTTGTACCCGCGGCGGCCCCTCAGGTTGCACAAACCGAGAAACTCGCGGTTGCTGTTACGGAGACGGAACAGCCAACTCCGACGCGGACAGCTGGCGAAAAGCCAGTGGCGGAACACCTGCGTCCGCGCGGCGGGCCGATCGATCCGATAGTCAAAGCAGCAGGCACGGTTGTGGCGGTTCCCGAGGAGGTTGCTGCCGCTGAAGCCGCGTTCAAGAGCGGCAGACTCGCTGAAGCGGAGAAGGCGGCGACGCACAGTTTGCTGACCGCAAAAACGGCTAGAGCATTTGCGATCTTAACTCTGGTTCATTGCAAGCGCGGTGACCTCGGCGGTGCGCAAATTTGGTTTGGCCAAATGAGCGCTGGCAAAGGCGCCGTCAAACGGGCCTGCGCGGCCGATGGCGTCTCCCTGTAGATTCCGCATTGCCAAAAGTGCCCGATGGCACTAGACTACTGCGCCGTCGCCGCTGGGGCGGCACATTCGCGATATCACCCCGTTAATATTGAGGTTTCCTATGTCTCAGAGCAGCTTTGGCCTGGATCACCACGGCCTGAATCCGACCGGAACCGCGCACTGGAACCAGATTTCATCTGAACTCATTGAAACGGCAGTCAAACGCGGTGAAGGCCGCCTGTCAGCGCACGGCGCATTTGTGGCCGTTACGACCCCTCGCACGGGTCGCTCGCCGAATGACAAATTCATCGTCAAGGGCGCATCCGCCGACAAGATCTGGTGGGGGAAATACAATAAAGCCACGGATTCCGCAACGTTTGAGCACATGCTCGCCAAGGTCCAAGGCTACTTGGACGCCCAGCCGGACCTGTTTGTGCAAGACTTGTACTGCGGGGCGGACAAGGATGAACGTCTGCCCATTCGCGTAGTTACCCAAAATGCTTGGCATGCCGCGTTCGCGCGCAACATGTTTGTGCGGCCAACGGCTGCTGAACTGAGCACTTTTGAGCCGCAATTTACCATCTTGCACGCGCCGCATCTTCAGGCTGCCGGAAAGGAAGACGGAGTGGCATCAGAAGCTTTTAATCTCGGCAGCTTTGAAAAACGCATGATCTTGATCGGCGGCACCAAGTACGCGGGAGAAGTGAAGAAAGCCATTTTCGGCGTGATGAATTTCCTCATGCCCCAGCGCGGCATCTTGCCCATGCACTGCTCGGCCAACACCAAAGACGGCAACACCGCGATCTTCTTTGGTCTTTCTGGCACTGGCAAGACCACCCTCTCGGCCGATTCCAGCCGCGGTTTGATCGGCGACGATGAGCACGGCTGGGGCAGCAACGGCGTGTTCAACTTTGAGGGCGGCTGCTACGCCAAAATGATCAACCTAAGCCCCGAAGCGGAGCCCGAAATCTTTGCAACTTCACGGCGTTTTGGCACGATTTTGGAAAATGTCGTGCTCGATGACAACCGCGTGCCCGATTTCTACGATGGCTCCCTGGCTGAAAACAGCCGCGGATCCTATCCCATTGAATTTATTCCAAATCGTGTGGATTCCGGCGTCGCCGGCCATCCGCAAAATGTCATCTTTCTCACGGCCGATGCGTTTGGCATCCTGCCACCGATTGCCCGGTTGACGCCGGCGCAAGCCGCTTACCATTTCATTTCAGGCTATACCGCTAAGGTCGCTGGCACGGAGATGGGCGTGACCGAACCGCAGCCCAATTTTTCTGCGTGCTTTGGCGGGCCTTTCATGCCGATGCATCCGTCGGTCTACGCCGAATTGTTGCAGAAGAAAATGGCCGACAACAATAGCCAAGCCTGGTTGATTTCAACGGGTTGGACCGGCGGCCCCTACGGTACCGGCCATCGCATGCCCATCAAAGCCACGCGGGCGTTGCTCAATTCGGTCTTGGATGGCTCGCTGCAAAACGTTGAATTTGTCAAAGATTCGCGTTTCGGTTTTGAGGTTCCGACGTCATGCCCGGCACTGGCCCCCGATCTGCAAAAGCTTTTGCAACCGCGCGGCACCTGGACCGACGGCGCGGCTTATGACAAGACGGCTGACAAGTTGGCTGTGATGTTCAACGACAATTTTGCCCAATTTGCCAGCGGTTGCAGCGATGCGGTCAACGGTGCTGCGCCCAAAGCAGTAGGTTGAGGTCGGCGTCAAACGGAGAGGGCATCTGATGAAACTCTGGCTGCAAATCCTTGCGGTTGCTCAATTCGCCTTGCTCGCGCCCGCGGTGCACGCTGCTGCGGGAGCCGCGGATGGCACGCTTCCTCGCTTGCAAAACATTGAGCTAAATCCCAGCGCGCTGCGCGCCGTCACCGCGGAACAAGCGCGCCGCTCGGGTGCGCTGCAACCGTCTGCTATGCCTATGGATCCGCGTTTGGCCGCCAATCCGGCCATCGCCGTGGCGGCGACGCCTACGGTCGCGCCCGCGGCCAGCGAAACGCATCTGACGGTTGACACGATGGCGACCGCGCCCAAACCTGCGGATTTTCGCTACGCGATTGCAACCGAAGTGATCGTGGCCGAGCTCAGTGAAACGATGCTCTACGTCAAAGCGAGCAAGACGGCCACCACCATGACCGCTGTGCCTGTGCCCAAAGATCGCGCAATCTTGGCGCAATGTGTGACCGGTGGCAAAGTCGAAGATTTGGTCAAGGGCACCGTTATCACGGCCAAGTACGACCCCCGCGGGGTGGTTCGCCCCGAGATTGCCATCGTTTCAACCACGGAAATCGAGATCTTGGACGATGCCAAAGTCATGGATCGCGGCGGCAGCAAGCTGTTTGTGTTGACAAAAGAAGGCCAAACCCGCGCATTTTCAATGGAAGGCGGCGCAGCTGCTTGGGACAGCGTCGTGTCGGGCGGAACGGCGGCGGACCTCAAGCCCGGCACAAAAGTGCGGATTGAATTCGATCCAAGCGGGCGCGAATCCCTCAAAATCGCACTGAAGGAAGCGCCAAAGCCAGCCGTTGCCGTGGACAAGGGTTGTGGCTGCGACGCAAAGGGACAAAACCGCAAGTTCCCATGGTCTTCTGGGTTTTTTGCCGCGGCCCTGTTGGCGCTGTTGGTCAGGCGCCGCAGTTTGGGTTAGAGTGGCGGCGCGCAGCAGCTGTGAAATGGATATTTCACAGCCTCGGAGCGTCCGCCCCGGCGAATAGGAGCCAAATGTCGCAAGATCGTCAATTTGAGCAGCTAGTTGCGACTATAGCCGATCGCGTCAAGGCCGAAATGGCCAGGACGCAAAACGTCACCGCGATCGGCGGCAAAGCCCATGGCCACGATCACGCCGATCCGCCCAAACCGGGCACGCCGTGCAAGGCTGGCAAGGGCGAATGTACGGGCTGCGGCTGGTCCATCGGTCGACGTCCCGACGATGTGCGCAAAATTGTCGATTTGGGTGCGCACCGCGTGTCGGCCGCGCCTGGTCTGCAAGGTGTTGAAGTTCGAGCAGATTTGGCGCGGTACATCGATCACACGCTGCTGAAAGCCAACGTCAGCCGCGACGAATTGAAAAAACTTTGCGAAGAAGCCGCGAAGTACAAGTTTGCATCGGTGTGCGTCAATGCGGCCAACGTGGCATTTTGTGCAAGAGAATTACGTTCTTCGGGCGTGCCTGTCTGCGCCGTGGTCGGGTTTCCGCTCGGCGCCATGACGTCATCGGCCAAAGCATTTGAAACGCGCGAAGCGATTCGCGACGGCGCCCAAGAAATCGACATGGTGCTCAACATCGGCGCGCTAAAGTCCAAGGATTATGCCACTGTTACTGAAGATATTCGCGGAGTTGTACAAGCCGCTGGTTCACACAAAGTCAAGGTTATTTTGGAAACCGGCGAACTCAGCCGCGACGAAAAAGTCATCGCCTGCGCGCTGTCCAAGGTGGCGGGGGCAGCTTTTGTTAAAACTTCCACGGGGTTTGGCCCCGGCGGCGCTACGGCGGAAGACATCGCCATGATGAAAGCAGTCGTGGGCGAAGAACTCGAAGTCAAGGCTTCGGGCGGCGTGCGCACAGCTGACGACGTCGACGTCATGATCAAAGCGGGCGCAACCCGCATTGGCGCCAGCGCTTCTGTGGCGATCGTGCGCGGGACAGCGGCCAAAGTGGACGCCAAAGCTGGCAGCAAACGCGTTGGCGGCTATTGATGCCGTGCCATTTTTCGCCAGTTTTTCGCATTGTTCTAACAATTTGTTGGCTTTATGGCTGCGGCGGTTCCGCAGCACCGGGCAGGGACGCAGGCGCTTCTGACACCGGTCCCGCGGTTTTTGATCTCAATGCCGATCCGTGGGCAGGTCAAGTGTCTGGTGCTACTGCTGCTTTTGACCCAGTGGCCAACGGCTGGCACAGTGCGCCCTTTCCATCCGATGCGCGCCGCGGTGCCGATGGTCATCTCAAACTCGCCGACTTTCCGCCAACGCGAGCCGGCGTTGCGAACAATTTGCTCGACGGCTACTTGAAAACTGCTGAAGCGACGCTGGATGGCTGGAGCATTCAACCCACGATTTATGTAGCGTTTGACCGGGCGCTCAACGGCGAAAGCCTGCGCGCCGCGACGGAATCGCTGACGCAGGACAGTTACTTCTTGATCAACATCGACCCGGGCAGCGTTGACTACGGCCAAGTGCAGCCGATCGAGAGCCGGTTGTCCGGCAAAGCGCGCGGCGAATTCCTGCGTGAAAACATGTTGATGGTTCAGCCGGTGTGGGGCAAGCCGCTGCGGCCCAAAACCATTTATGCCTTTGTTGTGCGCTGCGGCTGGAGGGACGCGGAAGGCAAAGTGCTGGGACAACCCGCGAATTTGACGGCTATTTTGGCGGCGATTGGCCCCGGCGGCAAGTTGAAGAGCTTGGACGCGGGCCTGCAACCGTTGGCTAAGTCGCTTGTGCCGCTACGGGCCGCGCTGGTCGCTGGCAAAGTTAGCGTGCCCTATAAGGATATTGCGGCGGCGACTGTGTTCACAACTGGCAATCCGACCCGAGAACTGGGCCAAATGGCCGATTGGGTGCGCGAAAAGGCCACCACCGTCAAAGTCAGCAATTGGGAAAAGAAGAACGCCAATTCGACGGAATACGATTTGTACATAGGCACTTATAAGGCGCCCAATTTTCAGCAGGGCAAATGCCCGTATGCCGACGACGGCACCGGTGGTTTCAAATTTGACGCCCAAGGCCAACCGATCGTTCAGGCAACGGAGGATTTGCGCGTGTCCATGGCCGTGCCGCGCGCCCACGATCTGAATGTAGACAACAAGTTCCCGGTGGCTCTCTACGCCCACGGCACCGGCGGCAACTATTTGTCGATGGTGCAAGAAGCACCGTTGGGGGTCGCGGCCCAATTGACCGCAAAGGGACTTGTGGTGATCGGCATCGATCAGCCGCTGCACGGTCCGCGCTGTGACCCACAAATCAGCGGTTCGCAGCTGGATTTTTTGACGTTTAACTTCCTTAACATCGACGCGGGTCGCAGCGGTTTTCGCCAGTCGGCGCTGGACACGATTTTCTTGGCACGGTTGGTGCGCGAAGGCAAAATGGATCTGCCCGCCAACGTAGAAATGAACGGCAGCCCCGTGGCGCTGGATCAAAATCGCGTGACTTTTATCGGCCATAGCCAAGGCGGGCTGTCGGGAGGCTTGGCGGCGGCGGTCGAGTCAAATCTGCTAGGTTACGTGCTTTCGGGCGCTGGTGCTGGCATTTCCTTGACGATCGTTTTGCGCACTTATCCTGTCGATATCGGTGCCAAGCTCGCGCTTTTGTTGAACTTGGATAAAGGTGAATTGTCGGAGTTCCACCCAACGGTCTCGCTCGTGCAAATGCTAGCTGACATTACCGATCCGCTGGCCTATGCTCGGCAATACTTTGAAAGACCCGATTCCACCCGCGCCGCCCACATCTTGCTGACTGAAGGCTTGATCGACCAAGACACGCCGTCGCCGACGGCGGAAGCCCTTGCAGCTTCAATCGGTTTGGACATTTTGGCCCCCGTCGTCCACCGCAACGCGGCCATGAAGATCGCCCAAACGCCGGCCCTGTCTGGACCAGTGGCTGGCAACATCACGCACGGCAAACAGAAAATCACCGGCGTGGTTTCACAGTGGGACGGCCACGACCACTTCACGATTTTCACCGTGCAGCAAGCGGCTGACATGTATGCGCAATTTTTGGCAACCATCGCTGAAAGCGATCAAGGTCTAGCACAGCACAAGTAACTCATCTGGCTTTGGCGCCTTCGACGACGACCTGCAACCAGGCGCCCAGCCACAACTGCCCCGCCTGACAGCCGTCGTCCCAGCCCAATTCGGGATGAAATTGACTGGCCATGATGGCTAAGTCGGCGTGCATGAAGGCCTCTATCGGCGTCGGCGCGCTGCGTGCCACGCTGAACAGGGGCGCTGACAGCTGCGAAACCTGTTCGACATGGCTTTCAAAAGCGCGACTGCCCACAGTTTGCCACGCGCCAAGCGCCTGCACCGCGGGGCCGCTGAACCACGCCGGAAAGCGCCGCGTTTGCAAATCAATCAGCAGCGGACCGCGCAGCTTTTCATGTCCGGCATAATCATGGCCGATTTCGCCGCCAAACGTCGCTGCCAATTTGCCGCCGTACGCCAACGCCAGCGCTTGCATGCCGCCGCAAACCGCGAGCACAGGCCGCTGCAATTGCTCCACAAGCGCGCGCAACCACGGCAGAAATTGGGCATCGTATTGCGAAAACGGTGTTCCCTGCGGCCCCAGCACCAAACCGTCGACGCCGGTCAGTCGCGTTGGATTTTGGCGCAATGTTTCAAAATGGGTAACCGATAGGCTGTGTTCGACCCCTTGCAACAGCGCATCGATCGCGTCTTGTAAGCGCCGCGTTCCGTCGAGTTCGGCCGGGTCCAGATTCAAATTCACTAGCATAATCCGCAGCATTTGTGTGGCTCCCCGCTACGCAGGCGCAAAAAGCTGCGGCGGTTCGCCTGTGGTCAGACCAAGAGGCAGCGGGTCCGCCGACGACGCCAGCCAACTGCGCAACGCCTGAGCCAGCAACTGAGGATGTTCGTGGTGCAAGTTGTGGCCAGCACCCAACAAATGCGCCACGGTGACCTGGGGCAACTGCTGATGGCGCCAAATCAAATCTTTCGGCAGCCACTCGCCGAGCGAGGCGTAGATCGACAGCACGGGCATCGTCAACGCCTGCCAAAACACTTGGGCTTCGTCAACGCGAAACGGGCGCGCGCCGGGGGTCCGATGCAGCGGATCGTGGCGCCAAACCACGCCATTTTCGCAAGTTTCGGTGCCAGTCTGGGCCAGCATGGCCGCCATTGTCGGTGAGAGGCGCGGATTGGCCGCCTGCAACTTGTCGGCCGCGTGCTGCACCGTCGCCATCGCCTTGCGGCTGGCGCGACGCGCCGAGAGATCACCTGCGAAACCAGGCGTTTGCAGTGCTTCCACCCAGTAGCCTAGGCGTTTGAGCGATTTCTCGGGCTTGTCGGCGGGAGGACCCATGCCGTCAAATAGAACGAGCTTGTCCACCCGATCCGGCTGCAATGCTGCCAAACCACAAGCGATCATTCCGCCCATCGAATGGCCCACCAGTGCGTAGCGTTGCAGTTGCAGGTGTTCAACGATGGCCACCGCGTCAAAGTAGTAGTCGTAAAAATGATAGTATCCGCCTGCACCTAACCAATCCGATTGGCCATGGCCGCGGGCGTCGGGCGCGATAACCCAATAGTCGGCCGCAAGTTCTTGCGCGATTGCGGCAAACGCTTGACCGTGGTCCAAAAAGCCGTGAATGAGCAACAATGGCGGCCGCGAAGAAGGCCCCCAGCAATGCAGCGCAAGTTGCAAGCCGCGCACATCAACGACCCGTTTTTCATACAGAATTTCTTGCACGTTGTTCTCGTGAACGCAGGATTGTTCGATGCGGCGCATCATGCCATGCTTGGGCCTGCGGTCAATCCGCACAAACAGCCCGGCGCACATTTGAATTGGAGGGGCCCCTATGCAACTGAATGAAATGACCTGTAAAGCTTGCTCAGGCGGCGTGCCGATCCTGACCGAAGAAGAAATGGCCCCGCTTTTGGTCCAAGTGCCGTTGTGGCAGCTTATGGACTTCCATCATTTGTTTCGAGCGATTAAATTTCCAAATTTTATTCAGGCCTTGGAAGCCGTCAACCGCATCGGCGCGTTGGCAGAGGCCCAAGGGCATCACCCCGATTTGCTCCTGCGTTGGGGCGAAGTGCAAATCACGATTTTTACGCACAAAGTCAACGGCGTGACCGAAGCGGATTTTGTCCTCGCGGCCCACATCGATCAACTTGTGTGATCGGCGCGTAGGCCCTAATCCCATATTGTGTAAACCTTTATTTGCCGCCGTTGTCTCATGCCTTGCGTTTGAGCGCTTACGGGACTACGCTGCGACTTTCGCAGCAGTTGTTGCAAAGTCCCGCGCCGGTGGCCGGTGGAGAACCCGATGAGTCGCACGTTTCTGCCCAGTTTTTTCCGCAATTTTCCAACGACTACGCGTGACATCGCCTCTCGCGTCATGGGCTTGCGTTTGATCGTTGCGCTAACGGCAGCGGCGTTGCTGCTGCCCGGGAGCGCTTTTGCCGACGGCAAATTTGCGGTTGTCGATCTGCAAATCGTCTTGAAAACGACCATCGCTGGCAAGGCGGCGCAGAAAAAATTTAACGATTTGCGCGACAAGAAGAAAGCATCGCTCGAGAAAACCGATAAGGAACTCGCGACCAGAGAGAAGAAGTTGATGGTCGGTCGCCAGGAAATTGAGCAGGCGATCGCGGCGCTGCAGGGCAAACCGCCTGGCGACGAATTGAAGGCCAAGGCCGCAGCATTTCAAGAAGAAGCCCGCAAATTTGAACTTGACGTGGCCAAATTTCAAAATTCCCAGCACACGGCGGCGGAGGATTTGGCAAAAAAAGAAGCCGAACTGCTCAAACCGATTGAAACCACAATTCGCGGCAAAGTGGAATTGGTGGCCAAGGAGCGCGGATTGGTCATGGTCGTCAATAAACAAGTGGCGGTTTATTCTGCTGAAGCCCTTGATATTACCGCAGAAGTGATCAAGCGGTGCGACGCGCAATAATCCCCGCGGCGTGGTATTTCGCTGTGGCTGCGGCCGCGGCGTGTGTGGGTTGTCGCCGCGACGCCGCAGCCCCCATCGCCCAGGGTATCCTGTTTCCGGATGCCGGCGCGCATGGCCCAGCTGCAACCGCGAGCGCGCAAGGCTCCTTGGTTCGCGCAGAACTTATTGCAGAAATTGAGCCAAACGACGCGGCAACCGAAGCCCAACCGGTAGCCGCAAACGCCATTGTCGAAGGCTCGTTGCTGGCGACGCCGCCCGCCGCCGACACGCCGGACGTCAGGAAGGGCAAATCCGGGAAAAACAAAGCGAAATTGGCGCTGGTCGATGCCGATTGGTATCGGTTGCCGGCAACCCCTGCGGGCTCGCTGGCGCGCATTGAGTTGCGCGATGCCCCCGCCTGTGCTGAGCTGGAACTCTATGATGACACAGGACATACCTTGTTACGCCATACAAAATGGTACAAGGACGTCCACCCCGTGTTGCCCTCGCTCGGTCCAGCCGCACACGCCTCATTGGTGCGCGTGGTCTGCAAACAGAAGGGCGAAATCGCAAAAGGTGAAGTAGCTGGCGGTCGTTATCACCTCGCCGTGTCGACGCGTGCGGTATTGGCCGATGAAGAAGTGGAGCCCAATGACAAAATTTCACCGGAAACCCGCGCATTGAAGCCCGGTGAAACGCTCCAAGGGACGCTTGCGCCGTTGGACGATGTCGACGCCTATACCTTGGATTTGACAACATTTCCGCCGACTGACGCGCTGCTGTTGAGCATCGCAGGCGTACCGGATGTGGATCTGGAAGTGCAACTGCTCGATCCAGCGACGTTGCACGTACTGCTCAAGCGACGGCCGGGTAAAGGCCAAAGCATTCTGCTGCCCAATCTCGGCACAGCGCGCTTGGGTCTGCACCCGCAAATTGTGTTGCGCGCCTTGTCCGGTAATCAGCCGGATGCTGCCTATGCCCTGCAAATTGGGCCCTTTTTGCCGCCCGGATGTCTGCGCCAGGCCGACTGTGCGCCGTTGCTGCCCACCGAGCGCGAACCCAACGATGAAGCGGCGTTGGCATTTGCGCCCTCCCCCAACGCCAGCCTTTCGGGCTTGTTGGACGCGACAGGCGACGTCGATTGGTGGGAAATCAGCGCCGCGCCCGGCGCCGTGCTGTTGCGGGTCCTGCCGCCGCCCAGCCTAGGCGTCTCGGTGCAGCTCGGCGAAGAAAAAGGCGCACTGACGATGCAGTCCGGTCAGGCTGGGCAGCCCGTGATCTTCGGCGGCGTCAGCGTCGGCCCCAGCGGCAAGTTGCGCTTTGCAGTGCGCGCAGTCGGCGATGGCGCCAGTCGCACCGACGCCTATCGGATTGAAGTGCAGCCTCTCGATCTGCATGATTTTGAAAACGAAATTGGTGACGAGTCCAAGTTGGCTTCGCTGTGGGCGCCGACGCAATCGCTGCAGATCATGCCGCGCGACGCGGCGAATTTTCCCGCGGGCGGCTGGCAGCGCCATGGCGCGCTGGTGCCCGCGGCCGATCGCGACGCGTTTGGCCTAGATTTGCGCGCGCGAACGCAGGCGATCGGCCTGCAATGCGTGTGCTTAGGCGATGGCCAACCAGGGCTGTTTTGCGCCGTGCAAGATGCGCACGGCCTGGAACTCACACGTTTTTCGGCCAGCCTCGGCGCCGATGCAGTGACCGCAACGCCGCTCGTTGTCCAACCTGGACAGTACAAGGTCGTGGTTTTTTCCGACCCGCCGCGGGCGAGCTTGTCGCCTTACATGGTGCAACTGCGCGAATCGCCTGAGGCCATTGGCCTACCGTCCAACGCTACACCGGTTGCGCCGGCGCCGTAGAAGACGCTGCCGACGGCTACTTGCAGCCTTCGGCTTGGCGAATCCGCGCGATCTCATCCAAAAGCGCTGGTGTTTTGACCAGATCGCGCAGCATCGCCCCTTTGAGATTGAGCTTGGCGTTGTCGGCCGACTTGTTCAAATAGAACCAGCCTCGTCCCCACAGGGTTAGGGTCACCTGACGCCAACAACTGTTTCCAATCAGATACTTGTATGCATCAGGGTATTGCAAGCGCGCCATGTGCAAGTAGCGTTGCATGTACCAAAAGTATGTGAGAATGCCGTCTTCCGCGCTGCTGTTGTACGGCAACTGGTCGGCAACCGCGTAGCCGGTGGCGAGCGAATTGACGTACTGGTTCACTTCTTCAATCACCATGTTGTAACCTTGGTCGCCTGAATCGAATTTTTCATCCTTCGGCTCGCCGTTCAGGTACAGAGGCGCGTAGCCGTCGCAGTTTTGTTCGCCGAAATTGGCGCAAGCTGGCCATGCCGCGTTAAATTCATCGCCTTTGATCAGGCTGCGCGCAAAACCGGCGTTGGCGCCGGTGTAGGACAGACCGGTGCATTTGAATTCAAGATCTTCGTGCACAAAATAGGTGTTGCTGGTGTAAGTGCCGCCGGCCAACGCCAAGTCGTACATGTGCCCGCATTCATGCACCAAAAGTCCGGCTTGGCCCAGCGCGCCTTGCGCGGTCTTGCCTTGCGCCGGGCTCCAGAAAAGCTTGATGCAGCCCGGTGTGCTGGCTTTAGAGGCCACATCCCCAGATTCCATAATAAATTTGCCGTTCGGGTAGCGCTTGGCCAGCACGGCGCTCACAAACGCAACGCCGTCCGTAGCGGAAAATGCCGCCACTTCTGCAGCGAGATCGCCCGACGAAAGTGCTGTCGTTTCAGTATACAGGCCGTCCATGCAGGTGGGTGAGGTCATACCGCCAGAACTCACGCCCACTGCGACATCGGCGGCCGCAGCGGCATCGGACTCGGTTCCGGCGGCAGAGGGCGCTGCGCCGACGCACGAGGCCAAAGCGAGCGAGAAAACCACATAAAACGCTGTTTTCATAGGTAATACCTTTCAGTCTATCTTGGCTGAGCTTTGGAATTTTTCCAAGTATGGCGCCAGTGTTAAGCCAAGCTCCGCGCCTTGGACTTGCACCCACGATTGCAGGACGACGCCCACCGGATCTATCAAAACAAACATAGTTTCATCGCCTTGACAGCCAAGACGGCGTGCAGTCGTACCAGCATCGTCCAAGCGCAGTTGGCGACGCGGATCGCTCTGGTCGCTATCGCCCGACGGCGTGATGGCAACGACCTGTAACATTTGGGGAAGTTGGCTTTGCAGCAACGTCCGCATGGCGTCGGAGTGCCCCAACACCAGCAACAAGAAATGTCCAGCAAAATCGCTAATCGCCAGCGGCGGGCCCTGCAACACAAGGCGCGGCACGGGATCGCCGGATTGCAGTAAAATCGCCATGCTTTAGAACGAATTGCCGATAGTGAACTCAAACACCAAGGGCTGCTCGCCCGGCAGGGGCGCAATCGGCACGCCCCACTCAAAACGCAGCGGACCCACTGGGGAAAACCAGCGTACACCCCAACCGAAGGCTTGGCGCATCGTATTTAGCGCGATCGGCTGCCCTTCACCGTAGGCGTTGCCGATGTCGAAAAACAGCAGCGCGCGCAAATTCATCGGCGCTTTGAGCACGGGAACTTCAATTTCATTGTTCAAATACAGCTGCTTGGTGCCGCCGTTGTGAAACGCGGACATCGACCCGCCCGGATCGCTTGACGACGGAATTTGGATCGTCGGGCCCAATGAATTGCGGGCAAAACCGCGAATGTTATAGATACCGCCGATAAAGTAGCGTTCGAACAAAGGAATTCGCGTGCCCTCGGCTGCGTTGATGTAGCCGCCGACTAGATTGAATTTCAGCACGCCTTCAAGTGGCAGCGGAAAATAGCGGCGAACGCGGGTGCTAAAGCGTTGAAAATCAAAGTCGCTGCCCAACTGCGGCAAGGCAAACTCGCTCGTGACAGACGCAAACCAACCCGTCGTCGGGAACATGCGGTCGTCGCGGGAATCGTAACTGAGGGTGCCGCGCAATGACGAGGTAATCCCTTGTCCAAACAGTGATGTAGCAGGCACATCGGTCTTACCGGACAAGCCGCCCGGGGTCGTTGTGGCTTGTTCGACGTTATAGCTGCCTTCGACCAAGATGTTGTCGCTCAACCGATATCCCATTGAAAGTGTTGCGCCTTTTGAACGCCGAGTGAAGTCGGTGTACAGCTGGTCGTAGCGGAGCAGATCGACCGACAAAGTGACGTTGGTGTCGAACAAATACGGTTCAAAAAATGAGGCTTGAAACATCGTGCGGATCGAAGAAATCTGGCCATTGATAGAAAAGCGCTGGCCGCGCCCCAAGAAATTGTCTTTGGAAATTTGCGCGGTCGTGATGAAATTGTCGACTGAGGAAAAGCCCATGCCGACTTGGAAGGTGCCGGTGGTGCGTTCCTTGACTTCAACAACAACATCAAGGACTTGCGGGATAGCCGTGGCGCGGGTCTTGATGTCCACTTTGTCAAAATAGCCTAGGCGCTGGATGCGCGCCTGACTCATTTTGATCTTGTCCTCGCTGTACAAATCACCTTCAATAATCACCATCTCGCGCCGGATGACCTTGTCGCGGGTCGATCCGCCGCCCTGCATCACGATCTGGCCGAAGTAGACCTTTTTGCCGCGCTGGACATGGTAGCTCCAATCTACGGTCTTTTTTTCCGCGTCGGGCACGCTTTCGTTGGACACCGTTGCATGGGCAAAACCAAAGTTTTTCTGCGCACCTGTGATTTTCTGCCCGTCCTTTTGCACATATTCGTAGTTGAAAATTTCGCCTTCTTTCAGTTGCAGCAGCGGCAACAATTTTTCTGCCGGTTCCACGGAATCGCCCGTGACCTTGACCTTGCCCACCTTGAACTGCGGCCCTTCGTGCACGCGAATCGCGATCGTGATGTACTTCATATCAGGCGATAAACTGACAATCGGTTCGTCGATTTTTGCTTGAATGTAGCCGCGGGTCAGATACAAGTATTGCATCACTTGCATGTCGTACTCGAGCTGTTCTCTTTTAAAATTCCCTGACTTACTGATCGCGCCTAGGGCCGAACCTTCCTGCGTGCGCAAAACCGCTTTGATATCGGCATCCGGCACGCCGTCGTTGCCGAGCAAGTCGATATGCCGCACTTTGACTTCGGAGCGTTCCTGCACGTCAAAAATAACTTTGACTTGGTTGTTCGGCAGGCTTTCCGTGCGGTAAGTCACCGTGGCGAGGAAATAGCCTTCCTCAGCATACAAATCTTTGATTTTATTTACGTTATTTGCGCAATCGGCCGGGGAGTACAGGTTATTGACCCGCAAATCCACGACCTTCATCACGTCTTCATCGCTTTGCGCATCGTTGCCGTCGATCTGCACCGCCGCGATCGAAGGCCGCTCAAGCACCTGATAGCGCACAACGACAAGACACTGCACGCCTTTTTTCCATTCGAGCGCCGGTCGAACCCCCACCCGCACATCGTCGAACAGGCCCATGGCAAAAATACGTTTGACATCTTCAGCAATTAGCCCCGGATCGAAAGGTGTGCCCGAATGGACCCGAACTTGGTTGATCACGGTCTGCTTGTCGACGCGTTCAATGCCAGCCAGTTCCACAGTGCTTACTTGAAACGGCAAGTCGCATTGCAGACCTTCAGGCCGATCATCTGTATCATCTTGTAAACTCAGTCCTTTTGGCTTGTCATCCAGTGCGCCCGGGCCAAAAAGCGAACCGCCGTCGTCCGCAGCTTGCGCTGGCGCACTGGCGCAAAACGCAGCGCTCAGCGCGACAACCGCAACGACGCGCGCAAACGCGTTTGATGTGCGTGGCGTTGCCATCAAGCTTGCGCCTCCGGCAGAACGACAAGAGGCAGCGAAGGGCTTTGCGCATTTGAATCAATGCTTTCCACAATCTTGCCATCGGCCATGCGCAACACGCGGTTCATCCGCCCCGCCAGTTCTTGGTTGTGGCTGACCACCACAAAGCTGGTGCCGGTTTCGCGATTCAATTGCTCCATTAATTCGTGCATTTCCTCTGCCGTCCGCCCGTCCAGATTGCCCGTCGGCTCGTCGGCCAACACCAGCCGCGGCTGCATCACCAACGCGCGCGCGAGCGCCACCCGTTGTTGCTCGCCACCCGATAACTCGCCGGGATGATGGTCCAAACGGTCAGCAAGCCCCACTCGCTGCAGCAGTTCGCGGGCGCGGGCGCGGGCGGGCGCTGTCGCTTGACGCGCGATGAGCGTGGGCATGAGCACGTTTTCAAAAGCCGTAAGTTCAGGGAGCAAGTGATGGAATTGAAAAACAAAACCGATGTAGCGGTTGCGAAATGCGGCCAGTTCCGCATCGCTCAAACGGTCCAAATTTTGCCCGTCGTACGCAATTGTACCCGAACTCGGTTTATCCAGCGCGCCCAGCAGGTGTAGCAGCGTCGATTTTCCCGAACCGGAGCGGCCCACGATGCCGACCATGTCGCCGGCATAGAGATCGACGTCGACGCCCGCGAGGACGTCAATGCGACGATTGCCCAAATCAAACCACTTTTCAACGCCTTGGGCGCGAATCAGTGGTGTGCGGGCCGGCATTTCCGTTGCGCTTGTCAGCAGGTCATCCATGCCGCAACCCCTCCAATGGCTCACAGCGCGCGGCACTTGTAGCAGGAAAAATCGTGGCGACAAGGGATACGGCGATCGAAGCGACAATGACAATGCCTATTTCGGGCAATTGGATGCTCACCGGCAGCGTGCGGACGTAATAGGCTTCAGGCAGTTGAATGCCTAGTTTTAGAATCAAAAAGCACGTCCCAAGACCCAAAATGGCCCCCGCTGTCGTGCCTATCAGGCCGATCACGCCGCCCATTTGCACAAAAGACCAGCGGATCGTACCCGCCGTGGCACCCATGGCGCGCAGCATTGCGATGCCGTCATATTTTTGCAAAATGACCATGGTGAGCGCCGAAACGATCGAAAATGCCGCAACCAAGATGATCAAACCGAGGACCAAAAAGATGACCAGCCGTTCAAAAGCCAGCGCGCTGAACAGGCTGCGGTTGAGTTGGCGCCAATCCACCACTTCGACATCGGGCGGAACTTGTAGCTTGGTGAGCACTTGCCGAATGGCAACCAAGACGGCATCTGGTGTTTCCGGTTGCAACAAGCGCAGTTCTAACACATTGGCATCGCCACCGAGGTTGAAATAGCGCGCTGCTTCGGTCAACGTGATGTAGGCAACTTTGCTATCGGCCTCATAAAGTCCCGTTTCAAATGTGCCAGCCACGCGAAAAGTGCGCACGCGGGGGCGCAAACCGGTAGGGCCGATATCGCCATCAGGCGTCACGACTTCCACGCGATCGCCCAAATCCGCTTGCAGCGAGCGGGCCAACTCTGCCCCCAGAAGGATGCCCGGCGACACCGGAAGATCAGCGACTTCGCCAACACCACCGCCCGGATCGTCGGCAATCAGGCGTTGCAGGGCGCCGTCGGGCTCCGATGGCCGCGCGGGTTCCGGTGGCACCGCGATCAACTGCTCCAGCGGCACATCTTCGGTCTCGGTAACGACCGGTGGCGGGGCAATGGTCGGTAATTCTTGTGGATTACCTGCGTCGAGCAGCCGAGGCTTTTCACCGCTTGGCACAACGATCATGCGCGGCAGGTCGCGCCCGCGCGGTTCATGCGCTGGCGGGCTGCCGAGTTGGGGCGGTGCGGGATCGCGAGGACCCGGCGGCAGATTCAGCAAGGCTTTGAGTTCTGGGTCATTTTGCGTATCGGTGCTCGGGATTGCCAGTGAAGGCGCTTTGAACATGTCGCCGTCGTCTTCATAGGCGGGTTTGCGCCCAAGCGCGCGGTCGCTGCCCAACGCCGCGGGATTTTGCAACAAATGCAGCGACCCTGTTACCAGCGTGCCGCCAAGTTCGCGCTGAACTTCTGGCAGCTGCGCGTCGATGCCGCGAATAGCCACGAAATTATTGACGTTAAATGCGCTCGACAGGATAGCGTCACCGCGCACCTGCGGACTCACCGCGGCCACCCCCGCCACCGATCGCAAGCGATTGGCCAGTTGCGCAACTTCGGTCAGCGGCTTGGCCCGCCCAGCGCGTTCGATGAGCGCATGCGCGTTGGCGACCAACATTTTTGAGCGCAAATCCGTCGCAAATCCGCCCATAACCGACAGCACCACGATCAGCGCCCACGTGCCCGCGGCCACGCCGACAATCGACACGAAAACCGGCAGGGATACTTTGGCTTGGCCTTGCAAAAGCAGATACAAACCGAGGAGAGTGACGATCGCGCCTGCGGAAAATACTGCGATTAGAACGGTTTGGTTGACATGGGTCCCCAGCAGAGAGACCGGCAGCGTCGCGACGGCGATGCCCAAGGGCAGCAGCCACAGCCCCAATTTTTGCAAGCGCAGCGGCAACAGCGCGCCGCTGCCGCCGCGCCAAACCGCCAGCGCAGCGCAGGTGACCAGGGCGCAAACCGCCGTAGTTGCATCAAAATACGGCAGGATCAGCGGGTGGCGGCCAAAAATCGCCACTGCGATCAGACCGGCGGCCGCGGCCAACACCAACGGCAACGCGCGGGCACGCCGCCAAGGCAACTGCGCCATAAGCATGAGTAAACCGTGAATCAGCAGGGCACCACCTAGGTTGCGCAGCCCAATCGCTGCAAAATCGGGCAAGCCAACCGGCGACAGCCACTGCCAAATGCCCGCGGCGCCGGCGCCAAGAAGCGGAAGAATCACCAGTAGTTGCCAGCGAGGCTGCTGCGCAGGTGCCAGCCGGTCCGCGTCGACGGCCTCGGTCAACAGGTGCCAAACGCGCGCAGGCCATGGCAGGGTGACACGCGGAGCCCGCAGAAAAGACCAAGCAACAAAGGTACTTGCGTGATGCATGATCGGCCGCGTCAGCAAGCGCACCAAGCCCAAACCGAGCACCGAAAACATGGCAGCTACCGCGATCGCCGCGATGATCACGCCCAAAAGCTGAATCACCAGCCAGGTTTGGAACGCAACCTGCTGATTGTCCGCGCGCACCAACGTTTCAGGCAGCGCAGCCAACACAGCCAGCGTCAGCAAAAGCAGAAGGCGGCGGTGGTGCAAGCTAAACGCCCTCATCTTGGGCATCCGCTGCCGATTCCGCCGTACTTGCATGGTATTCGGGGCGCATGTGCGGAAACAGGATGACCTCGCGGATGCTGTCGGCGTTGGTCAACAACATCACCAGCCGATCAATGCCGATGCCGCAACCGGCTGTTGGCGGCAAGCCGTACTCAAGGGCGCGAATGTAATCGAGATCCATTTCCATCGTCTCATCGTCGCCTTTGTCCTTTTGGCGAATTTGCGCCTCAAAGCGCTCAAATTGATCGACGGGATCGTTGAGCTCACTAAAAGCATTGCTGATTTCAATGCCGCCGATAAATAGTTCAAAGCGATCGACATAGCTCGGCCGCTCGTCGTTGCGGCGCGCAAGCGGGCTCGTTTCGGCCGGATAGTCAATAACAAACGTTGGTTGCACCAGATGTGCTTCGGCCACCGCTTCAAACAGCTCCACCTGAACTTTGCCCAACGTGGCAAAATGATCGATGTGCACACCCAGACGCGAGGCACAGGCCCGCAAAACCGTTTCATTATCTAAGTCTTGCTCGGCAATCTGTGCCCATTTTTGCAAGCCGTCGCGGATGCGCACGCGCGCAAAAGGGGCCTGCAAACCGATGTGACGTGGCGAGCCGTCCACCGCCGTGCCCCAAATGACGTCTGTACTTCCAGTCACTTGCAGCGCAAGGTCGCTAATTAGCGTTTCCACCAAAACCATCAAGTCGTCATAGGTCGCGTAGGCTTGGTAGAATTCCAGCATGGTAAATTCTGGATTGTGGCGCAAGCTTAGGCCTTCGTTGCGAAAATTGCGGTTGATCTCATAAACCCGCTCCAAACCACCCACGACCAGGCGCTTGAGGTAAAGCTCCGGCGCAATGCGCAAATAGAGCTGCATGTTCAGCGCGTTGTGGTGCGTCGTGAACGGCCTGGCCGCCGCACCGCCCAGCACAGGGTGCATCATCGGCGTTTCGACTTCCAAATAGCCGCGGCTATCCAGAAAATCCCGCACACCGCGCACGATCTGCGAACGCCGCCGCACGATTTCACGCGTGGCGTCATTCATGATCAAATCGACGTAGCGTTGGCGAAAACGCGTCTCTTTGTCGGTAAGGCCATGAAATTTTTCGGGCAGCGGCCGGACACTTTTGGTCAAGATTCGAACACAGGGGGCGCCCGTCGCTTCACCCGCAAAAGGCACCGCGTGATCGTCGGTGAGGCAGGCGCGCAAGGACGGCTCGCCGGTCTGGGTACGGAAGGGCCGCCCAATAACGCCAATAATATCGCCGATATCCAGACCGCGATCGCTCTTGAACAGCCGGTCAAACAGGGCTTCATCGTCGTTGCGCTGAAAAAAGACTTGAAAAGTCGAGGCATCCGCCTCGCGCTCCGGCAGCGCCATCGCGATGCGCCGCACGTTCTCAGCCGTGCGCGCGCGCAACACTTCGGGCGCCGAACGATCGCGCAGGCGCAAAAAAGCAATCTTTCCCTTGAGGTTGACGGCCATCACCCGTCCGGCTAAGCGCATTGCTGCGCCCGACGTACGGTCGGCGTGAAACGATTCCAAGTTCAGATCAGCAACGATTGTTAATAATTCCGCACCCGTATGGGTCGGCACAAAATCGTTCGGGTAGGCAATTTCACCGGCGGCGCGGGTCGCCTCGATCTTCGCCAGCCGTTGGCGCATTAACTCATTGCGTTCAAGCATCTTTCACCTATCTGGAGTCCGCATGGAGCAAAAACAGCCGTGCCGCTACCGCGACATCCACTGCCACGGAGCGGCACCCAATCTTCCTTAACAAACTGCACCTTCCGCCACTCCGCCTAGCCCGCCGTTTCTTTGTGTGGGGGGGGGGGGGG
>CAMDBH010000020.1 GCA_945889325.1 Klebsiella pneumoniae | reverse complement strand
GCAGGTTTTGTTTTGCCCTGCGGGCGGCTTTGCCTAAAGGCAGGTTTTGTTTTGCCCTGCGGGCGGCTTTGCCTAAAGGCAGGTTTTGTTTTGCCCTGCGGGCGGCTTTGCCTAAAGGCAGGTTTTGTTTTGCGCTGCGCGCGGCCCGGCACGCTGAAGCGTGGACGAGCGGCACCTGCAGGTGCCGGTTGCGCGCTATCGCGCTGGATCCAAAGGGGCGAACCAAAGCTCTTTGATTCCGTGCTTAGCCGCTATGGTTCGCCCCTCTGGACTCCCCACTCCTTTGGCAACCGGTACGAGCTCGTTGCACCTAAAGGTGCAACATCGCGTTGAATTCCCGCTTCGCGGCTGCAAGGCGCGACGGGGCTGACGCCCGACGTCGCGCGAGACAGCGGCCAATTACATGTGATTTTGCTCAGTTGCGAGCCCCCCCCCCCCCCCAACATCGTCAGCCCCGCGAAGGCGGCGACCTAGGCTTAAAAAGTGTTTATTTACAGCGGATCTTTGCACCTAATTGGCCACCGGCGGTGTCGCAAATTTGGCGAGCCGCGCTAGCTTGGACGAGCGCCGCCTTCCAACTTAGCAACCGGCGCGATTTGCGCAAGCGGCCCCGGCACTTGCCAGGAAAAGCCGCGGCGGCGTGTTCGCACCATAGCCAAGCCGGGCGCAATGCAATGACCGCGGCGGCAGGAGTCGCTGTACACCAGGGCTACGGCATTTCCCGTTGTGGTTGGATCGGGCAGCGCTCGATCGCCATCGCTCCACGCTTGGGCCAGGCGTGTCACTTCGGCCGCGTCGACGGCGCCTAGCACTGTGCGCCGCAAGAATGTGGCACACACAGGGCAGACCGGTTCTGCTAGCAGGTTGCCCAGCGCCCGCCGCACGATGAAGGCGACAAACGCCGCTTCAATCGCCAACGCCAGCGCGTGGGCCCACAGGGGCAGCGGCAGCACGCGCGCAGCGTGCAAAGCGCGGTGAACGACAAACCCGGCGCGCAATTCGATCAAAAGAGCGGCGCGGATGCCGGAGGTGCCGGTTTCGGCCATGAATCCAGCGTCGACCAGATCAAGCGGCGTCTGAGCGCCGGAAATCAAGAAATCTTCGGTCAGTAATTCTGATTCTTGAGCAATCGCTTGGGCTTGCTGCTGGCGAAAGCCGTACGCCGAAGCAGTGCGATGGGCACCGAGCCAAGCCGTTGCCGCAATAACCGCGAGGGCCGCATAGCCAATGGGCGGTCTAAAGTTCAGGGCGTGGCAAATGGCCACAACGCCGATGGCCAAAGTGAGGGCGGCGACGACTTCGTAAAGGCCAGCAACCGTTAAGGCTTGGCTTGCGATTCCGGTTGCTGCGCCGATGCAAAGCGCCAAGCCGATGCTGAGCAGCCAAACGGCGGTGCCGCGCAGAAATTTGGCAAACGGGTTGGAAAAACGCTGCCGCGATTGCGGGTTTGGCGTGGCGACGGAGCTTGGGGGGCCAGCGGGACGCGGGGAGGGCAGCGGGCGTTGCGGGGCGGCGGGCAACGCTCAGGCCGGCGGGTACAACTGGCCGACCGCTACAGCAATCTCAATAAATTCAATGACTTTGTCCGGATTCGACGGAACGATCCAGCAAGTCACGCCTGCCATGCCATCGTGAACGCGCACGTCAACCGGATCAAACGCCCGCAGCTGGAAGCCGACATCGCCTGACAGCAAGGCTTCGGCGCTCGACCCTTCGGACAAGCGCAGTTTGCTGCCTTCGGGGACGCGCGGATCGCTGACTTCCGGCGCGTCCAAATCCGGCAAATCCAAGCCCGTGGGCGGTGCCAGTGGCCCAAACCGCACCACTGTTTTGGTGTCGACTTTGGATAAGATAATCGCGCGCAAATAGCTGTCGCCTTCGCCGGCTTCGGGCGCGCTCGCCTCCACTTTGATCGCAAATCCTTTGTATTCACCGCTTAACAGTGTTTGTTGCGCCGATTGCACCACGGCTAGTTGGAGTTTTTGACCCGCCTGCGCCACCGGATCGATGCGCCGTCGCGTCATGCGATACGCCGCACCGGCACCGACGCCAGCCACCAGCACGATCGCGCAAAACGCCACAATCGACAGGGGATTGTATTTGGGCTCCGGCGCGTGGGTCACGCACGCATCGATGAAATCACCAGCCTTGGCTTGGGCTTGGGCGCTGATCGTACATTTGTCGACCACGTCTTTGGACAATTTGTTGTACGCTTTGATCGATTCCTCGAGCTTGCGCTTGTGGGTTTTTTCCCAAATGTCCTTGAATTTTTGCTCCTGTTCCAGCGGACGCACATCGTCATAGATATCCGAATTCAAGCCGTTGCGTTCCGCTTCGCGCTTGCGCGCTTGTTGGTAGGCTTCCAGCACCTTGCCGCGCTCCAGATTTGCTCGCAATTCCGCGAGCTTGCCGGCGGCCTCGGGCGAGGTTGGCTCGATGTCCGCACAGGCGCTTGCAAAGGCGATCAGCGCCAGCGCCAGTAGAACCGGCAGCGTGAAGCGAAGGCGCGAGCGCGGTGCGCGATCTTGCAACGTTGCAGCAATATTGAAGTTGTCGGCCATGCACATTCTCCTGAGCTGAGGTTCACTTGCAACCGGTCGGCGCTTGGGCCCAAGCCGCACGGCAAAGCGTATCAAAAGGCTAACACGACAAAGCAACAAACGCAATTACGTCGCCGATGCGCCAATTGCCAAAAAATAGCACCTGTTTACAAAGACTAGCAACTGACAGGGTGCAAACGCTGGCAACTGCGGCCAAGGCCGTGCATGATCGCCTTGCGTTTGAGCGCCGCCGTTGGATGCACAGAGGAATCGTTTTCTTGGCGACTTTGCCCAGTCATCTGTCGATCAAATCAGTCGTGATGGGGCTTGGGCTGTTTTTGCTTTTGGCCGCGGCGGCGATCTACCCGCACAATGCGCTGGGTATTCGCGTGCAACTTCGTTCGCATACACACCTTTCTCTTGAATCGGCCCAGCGGGATGGCGGACTGGCGCTGCGCGGGCTGCTGGCGGATTCGCAGGGTCGGCCGGTGGCGGGCGCGACGATCGGGCTGCATGTGGTCGTGCCCAAACACGCTGCGTTGGCGGGAGAACCACAAAACGTCAGCGATCTTGTCGGGCATACCGACGGTTCAGGGCGTTTTGAAAGTGTTTTTGCCGTCAAACGCTCGGATAGCGAACACACGTTGGTTCACGTCGAGGCCCATTTCGCGGGCACCGCGATGTTTGGCGCGGCCGACGCAGAACAAATGTTCGATTTGGAAAAAGCGGACGCCACGCTGGAACTCAAGCTGCCCACAGCGCAAATGACTTCTGAAACGTCAGAACTCGATGTCGACGTGGTGGCCAATTCCGGCGATCTGCCGGTTGTCGATACACCGATTGAACTGGAAGTCGACGACCGCGCTGTGCTGATTGTGCGGACCGCGGCGGATGGTCGGGCGCATGCCATTCTAACCCTTGCGCAATTGGGCGATGCGGGCGTGCACCGCGTGCGGGCGTCGATTGGGCAAGATACGCCCTACAATGCAGCACAGGGCGAACAGCGTCTTGAAATCACTGTGGCAGTTCGCGTTGAAATAACAGCCAAACATGGTGATGCGTCGCGGCCCTGCGGCCTGCGCGACTGGTGCGTCGACGGCAGCGTACACGCGCTGCGCGGCAAACTGCTGCAGCCTATCGCAGATGCCACGGTAACATTGCATGCGGACAAGCATTTGCTCGGAACGCTCGTCGCCAATAAGCAGGGTCGCTTCGCAGCCGTGCTGCGGGCCGAACAGCTTGGCAAACTGTTTGCGCCCGGTGCGATTAGTTTGGTTGCGCGCGCACAAGTGCCCATGCCTTTTCATGAAATTGGCTGGAGTCCGCTCATTGCCCTGGAAATTGAGCCGCCCGCAGGCCTGTCGGCTTGGTGGTACAGCGTACCGATTGCGTTATTGTCATTAGGTGCTGTGTTGCAACGTCTTTTGGCGCGCCGGCGTGAAAAAAGTCTGCTGGCCCAGCAAGAAGCCACCCAAGCCGGGCTGCCGGTCGAAGTGATCCGGCGCGCGGGCAGCGGCGGTGAGCCGTCGTGCACGGTGCGCGGCCGCGTGGTGCACGGCGAGCACGGGCGCGGCGCATCGGGTGAAGTCGCTATTATTCGAGCAGTTTCTGACGGCTTGCCGGGTGAAGCGGCCAGCGCCGCCAGCACCCAATTGGTCGACGGCCGTTTTGCGTTCGGCGATCTCGCGCCGGGCAAGTATGTGCTGCGCGCGGCCTGCGACGAGCATGAACTGTTGGAAATAGACTTTGAATTGCCGCACGATGGTCTGTTTGACGGTTGCGAATTGCTGCCAGCCAGTTGTCGCGCGGTCGTGCGCGGCAGTTTTGCTTGGAGCGTCAGGCGTTGGACCGGTAAGGCCATGGATTGGAGTCGAGAAACCCCGCGTGAAATCGAACCCCGCGTCGCGCAAGCGTTGCGCCGCGGCCACGGTGAAGCGCGCGATGCCGTGCGCCATGTCGAAAAAGCCTTGTACGGCGCCCATACCGGCGTTGACCAAGCCGCCAGCGCCAAACTGGCGCTGACCCGCGTGGATGAGGTGCAGAAATGACGGCAACGCGGATTGCAGCATTGATAGGCCTTATTATTTTAGGCATTTGTGCCGCGGTGCCGGGGCGGGCCGACGATCTCGATCCGGCGTCCGACGCTTGGAACGGCCTGAGCGGGCTGTGGGCGACGGCCAAGATGGTCAGCCTCGATCTGTCGATGGCCGAGGCGCTGGATTGGGGCAAAATCGATGAAAAAAGGATACTTCTGTTGATTGCGCCGCGGGTGCCGCCTTCGGATGAGTCGCTGACCAGTTTGGTGCGTTTTGTCGAAGCAGGTGGGCGCCTGATTGTCGTCGACGATTTTCTTCAAGGTGCCGCGTGGTTGCGGCCATTTGGCATCGTTCGCACGGTCGATAACGCCACAACTGCGGAATACTACGAGCAACTACAGCAGTTTCCACTGGTTCACATCGACCCGACCCCAGCGGTGCAAGAGACCGCGCGGCGTTGGATGGCCCCCGGCGCCAAAGTGACGCCCGCGGATTTTCTGGGGCACAACATCAAAGGACCGATTGTTCTAAATCATCCCAGCGCCTTGCGCGTGGGCGGCGATTTGGCGGAAGCGCGCGCCGTCGTGCTGTGGGGCCGCTACGTGCAAGCGGATTTGGGCTGGCTGGCCGAAGCCGATCGCGGCAGTGGTCGCGTGCTGGCCGTGGCAGATTCGTCGGTGTTCATCAACGCCATGGTCAGCCGATTCCATGAAAATAAGCAGTTTGCCGCCAACGTCCTGCGCTACTACTGCGTGCTCGATCGGCCTTGCCACGTGCTGGCGCTGGTCAACCTGACAAAAATGTCAGGGGTATTTGAAGCCAAAGATCCACCCATTCGCGGCAGTTTCCGTTTGGGCCTTGAACAGGTGCAGGCAATTCTTCAGTGGCTATCACACGTTTTGCGTCAGCCGCTGGTTGCAAGCGTGCTTGTGCTGGTCGTGCTCGCGCTGATCGGCCTGCCGGTGTTGTCGGTTGCGCGGGCCAATCTGCCTTTGTTGCCGCCGCGGCCGTCGATCGCGCGCAAGGACAGCATCCTTTTTGAAACCGTGGGCGCGTGGTTGGCAAACAGCCAAGCGGACTTTCGGCGGCCTTTGCGTCTTTTGTCCCAGCAACTGCAAGCGAGCCTGCTTATGCTCACTGGTCCGAGCGGTGCGGCGCAGGCCTGGCAAACTCCTGAAATTATCGGGTTTAATGCCAATTCACCGCGCATGCCGCTGGAGGTGGTGGACATTTGGCTCAAGACGGGGCAATGCTCCGCCGCCGCGGCCAAGCGGCTGCGCGATTTGCTTGGCGAATTGCAGGTCCTTTTGGACGACGAGCATGAGGCGATAGAGAGGCAGATCTTTGGGCGCTTGGCTGGCGAAGTCGAATGGGCGCAAGCACTTGCGTCGCAGATTCAAACGGTTCAGAAGCAAAAAGGAGTCTAAATGGCCGATACCGCCGAAGATCAAGCTGCAGCCGCCGCGCCTGTCCAGCCCAAGCGGCGATCGCTGGATCACGCGCGTTTGGCGATGGCCGTGGCGCTGCGCGATCGCGTCGTCGGTGAAGTCGCGCAAGTGTACATTGGGCCTGAGGAAGTTGTGACTTTGCTGCTGGCGTCGATGCTTGCCCGCGGCCATGTGCTGCTCGAAGGCGTGCCGGGTCTGGCCAAAACGACGCTCGCCAAAGCGATGGCGCAGGCAATCGGTTGTGATTTCAGGCGTATTCAGTTCACGCCGGACCTGCTGCCCGCCGATATCACCGGCACTTACATTTTTAACCAGAAAATTCATGAATTTGAACTGCGGCGCGGTCCTCTTTTTGCCCAAGTGGTCCTGGCCGATGAGATCAACCGCGCGCCAGCCAAGACCCAATCCGCGCTGCTCGAAGCGATGCAAGAACGCCAAGTGACGATTGAGGGCAACACGCAAGCGCTGCCGGAGCCCTTTTTGGTGCTGGCGACGCAAAATCCGGTTGAGCAAGAAGGCGTGTATTTGCTGCCTGAAGCGCAAATCGATCGTTTCTTGGTGCGCATTCGGCTGGATTACCCATCGACGGCGGATGAAATTCGCATGTTGCAAACTTATAACCTGCCGGTACTTCCGGTGCGGCCAGTGACTTCGACAGCGGAAGTTTTGGGCTTTGCTGAATCCGTCGATGCCGTGCACGTTGAGGAAAAGTTGTTGCAATACGCCGTTCGCTTGGTGCAAGCCACGCGGCAACATCCGCGCGTGGTGTTGGGGGCGTCGCCTCGCGCGTCCTTGGCCTTGATTCGCTTGGCAAAAGCCTGGGCGCTGCTGGCGGGCCGCGATTACGTGGTACCCGACGATCTGAAAAAATTGCTGCCCTGTGTCTTGGAACACCGCGTGATCGTGACCACCGATGCGGCCATTGAAGGCATCAGCGCTGCTGCAGTCGTGCGCGACGTGCTGCAGAAAACCAAGCTGCAAGAAGGCACGCCGGGCGTGGTCGCGGTGCGGGCGGACTTGGTCATCGACGACGCCGTTGCGGGGGCGATTTGAGCGCGAATTCCGTGGAATTTAGCGGTGCTTGAGCCGCGCGGCAAGCTGCTTTTGGCGGTCGCGTTGGGCCTCGTCGCCGCGGGTCTGTTCCTGGCGCTGCCGGGCGCTGTGCTGACGGGTGCGCTGTTGCTGGCGGCGTTGCTTGAGGAATTGCTGCGTCTGCGCAAGGGTTTAGCACCGATGAGCCCGCCTTGGGGCGTGGTCGCCAAGCTTGAAGTCGACAAAGAAGATCGCGACAAAGTTTTGGAATTGGATCAGCCGCGCGTGCCGTCGATGCGCGCGGGCAGGCTGGTGCCGCTGCGCATGGAACTGCGCGTTCCTGCTAGCTTTGCTGGTCTGCGCCTCGACTTGCACGAGTGGTGGACCTCTCCCGGCCTTGAGTTGGCTGAAGGTGCGCATCGCTCGCTACAGTTGCCGTCGGGTACCGCCGTGCTGCGGGTGCAAACGATGCCGCATATCGCCGCTATTCATCGCGTTTTTGGTGTGCAGGGCCGTGTGACGGATGCGCACGGGCTGGTTTCAGCTTCCGTGTTTCTGCCGTGTCCTTGTGAATTGGCCGTTCTGCCCAAATCTCTGCCGCTGGATCTGCGCCAAGTCGCTGAAACGCGAAGGCGATCGCCACGCGTGTCCGGCGGCCAACGCCCCGACAAAATGCCCGGCGCGGGCGATGAACTGCGCGAACTGCGCGAACACGCTCCCGGCGACCCGTTCAAACACATCGCCTGGAAAGCAACGGCCGCCCGCGGCCAACTGATGAGCCGCTCTTTTGATCGCGAACGCACGCGTGCGCTGCACGTGATCCTGGAAACGGGCGCCACCATGCGCGACGGCCGGCCCGGCCGCGGGCCGCTGGATCAAGCGCTGGATCTGGTGCACTCGCTGGCGGAAGTGTGCGCCCGCACGCACGATCCTTTCGGCATCAACGTGGTTGACGGCCGTGTGGTCGATCAGAGGCCGGTGCTGGAGGGATTGGCGGCACTGCGCGAGGTCGATCGCGCGCTGCTCGAATTGCGCCGTACGGTCGCCGAAGATCTGGCGCCGATGGAAGATGATGAACTATTTCAGGTTGTTGTGCGCTATCTGACCGCGATCGAAAGGGTGCCGCTGCCGCCGGTCGCAGGCGATCCGCTGGCCAAATTGCGCCACCGCCAGCGCGCGGTCATGGCTGCGCTAGCCAGATTGCCCGAACGCGAGCGTCTGCCGTGGCTGCGCGGTCCTGATCCCTCGCCGCGGCCGGATATCGCCATTTTGCGGCGCTTTTGTCGGGCCATGGACTTGCCGCTGCCGTACCGCGCCCCGATTTCGCCGCAATCGCGAGTCGACGGCCTAATTGCCGGGATTCAAGCGGCCAGCGCCCAACGCAAGGGCCCGTTTTTCTTGGTGCTTGTCTCTGACTTTCGGCGCTTTTCAGGTGTCTGCGCGCCGTTGTGGCAGGCGTGCGCGCGGGTTCAGGCTGCCGGTCATCGCGTGCTCGCTGTCGCGGTGCGCGAATTTGACGATCGCGATGTGCTGGATATGGTTGGCCATGCCGAGGACGTCGACACTGCGGTCGGCCTTGTGCGCGCCGACGGTGCCGCTCGCGCCCAACTCCTGAACGAATTGGCCGAGGGCGCGCGCAAAGTCGGCGTGCGCTTCCTGCCGGACCCGCAACCGCGGGCGCTGGTCGCGATGTGGCGCGAATAGCGATAGCGCCGCGAAAAGTATAGGTACTGTTGAAGCCGCTTGCGCGAAATAGCGGCAAACCGTTACACTGTGCCGCTTGCGCCTTGGCGCTAGAGAAACGCATGACGACGCAGCAAATCTATATGACATTACAGGCGAAGATGAACAGAAGCTTGCTACGTCAGGTGCTCCTGCTTGGGTGTTTGTCGGTCATTTCAGTGGCTTGTGGTGAAGCCGTAGCGCCGGCGGTCAACGATGCCGCGGCTGCCGACGGCGACGACGTTGCAGCGGTTGACGACCTTGTTGAGCCCGCAGAAGGCGTCACCGAAACCGAAGATATAGTCGAAGTGCCTGATATTCCTGAAGTCAAAATTTATGCCGGCAAATGCAAAGCCGGCCCGGCGATCTGCGACGACAACAATCCGTGCACGGTCGACGACTGCGACGAACAAATCGGCTGCACCAATGTCGTCAAAGTTTGCGTGGACAAAGACATTTGCACCCAAGATTCCTGCGACGTCGCGACTGGCAATTGCACCCACAATCCGGTCACTTGCGATGACGACAACGCGTGCACGGAAGGCAAATGCGTGGCCATTGAAGGCTGCGTGTTCACCGCGCTGGATTGCAACGACGGCAACGCCTGCACGGCCGATGGCTGCACCCCGAGCAGTGGCTGCCAAAGTTCAGAGGTCAATTGCGACGATGGCTATGATTGTTCGACAGATTTCTGCGATCAGGTCAAGGGCTGCGTCCACGACAAACCCTTGGGTGTGACCTGCTGCAACGACCCATCGGACTGCGACGACGGCAATGTCTGCACCACCAACAGCTGCACCGGCGGTATTTGCAAAAGCGTTGGCGTCATTGAATGTTGCACCAAAAACACCGACTGCGAAGACAACAACGCCTGCACCGTCGATGCGTGCAATTTGGGCAACGGCAAGTGCAGCAATGACTACGCACCGGGTCCAGCTTGCTGCAAGGCGGACGTCGATTGCAATGACAAAGACGATTGTTCGCTCGATAAATGCTTTGCTAATCAGTGCGTTCATGAAGCAACCTGTTGCAAGACTGCCGACGACTGCAAGAAATACGCTGGTGTGGTCGACGCTTGCGCAGAACCGATTTGCACCAACGGGGTTTGCGCGGTTGCAACGCCGGCGTTGGACAGCAAATGCTGCGGTATCGCGCTGCCGTCCACGAGTTTTGAAGATGCCGACAAATGGGCTGTCAATTTTTCCGGTGCCAGCGCCGGCGGTTGGGCGATTTCCAAGCAACCGGGCAACGCGCAAACTGGTGCAGCGGGCCTGGTTTACAAAGCTGTCTCGCCGCCGCAGGCTTACAATGGCGCGACGGCTCGGGCCAAGTTCAGTGAAGTGGCGCTGCCGATGGGGCAGGGCGTGCAATTGAAATTCAAGGCGTATGTCTTGCTTTCATCGGGCGACGCTTTGCGTTTGCGCGCCGTCACGTCCGAGGGCAGTTGGCAGATTTGGAGTTCAAACACCAACGGCACTTGGCAACCGGTGACGCTCAACTTGAGTGGCCTGGCGGCGCGCTTTCCGACGCACAAAGTTCGCTTCGTCTTTGAACTGGTGCCCGCCAAGTTTACCAGCGGTACCACGGTCAAAATCGATGATTTTATCCTGACTTCCACTTGCAACACCGTCAATTGCGTGGGTGGCGGCCAGTGTGACGACAACATTTCCGCGACCGATGAATCGTGTGTTGCGGGCAAATGCGTTTACAAACCAGGCACGAACTATTGCGAAGCTGGCGATTCTTGCGATGACAGCAACTTGTGCACCAACGACAGTTGCACGACCTTCTTTGCCAAATGCAATCACAATCAGGTCGGGAATTGTTGCTTAAAATCAGATAGTTGTGACGACAAGAAAGTCTGTTCCACCGATTTTTGCCCAGCCGACGGCGCGGCTTGTGTGCACACGCAAGTTCCCGCCGCGCAATGCTGCGATACTGTGGCCGATTGCGATGACAAGAACTTGTGCACCACGGATTTATGCCCCGTGGTCGGCATGGGCTGCGCGCACACGCAAACGGATTTGAACTGCTGCACAACGGTCGCGGAATGCAATGATAAAAACGTTTGCACCATCGATAGTTGCGTGGCCAATCAATGCGGACACAAAAACAACTGTTGCAAGGTCGATATGGACTGCGAAGACGGCGATTTGATTTGCACGTCGGACACTTGCGTCGGCGGATTTTGTCAATCCAAATTGACCGGCGATCCCAGTTGTTGCGTACCCGAGGTATTCAAGTACGACTTTGAAAGTGACCTACCCGCTTTCTTTACACTTTCCGGCGGTTTGGGCGGCGTCAAATGGCAGCAGATGGCCGGCAAACAAGCGCACAGCGGCAAAAACGCGCTGTGGTACGGCAACGTCGCCACCGGTAATTACGACGCCGCTGGTCAAACCACGCTGGGCACGGTCACCACGCAACCCGTTGATTTGCCAAAAGGTGAAACTGTGGAAGTCGCCTTTTGGGTCTGGATGGACACCGAGACCGGCGGTTTTGACGTGTTGACGTTCAATGTCAAAGCCGCCATCGGCGGCAACGCAAAAACCTATACGCTGTGGGACAAGTCCAAAGCCGCAAATTTCCAGATGATGCAATGGACTGAAATCAAAGTCAATTTGAGCGCATTTGCCGGCAACAAGGTGACTTTTGAATGGGTTTTTGACACCAAAGACGGCATTGCGAACCAAACGAGCGGCGTCTACTTGGATGACATTTCACTCACACGGAGTTGCGGCCCTGCCTTGTGCACGACCAAGGACGATTGCAATGACAAATTACCATTGATCTCAAGCTTTGGCTGCGTCGGTGGCAAGTGCTTGTGGGTCGTGAATTGATCCAAGTTACGGCCGCGAGCGGTGCGCGGTTGCCCCAGACAAGGCGCCTTTTGCCCTCTCGCGCTTGACCTCAGGCGCGGGCGCGCGCGATGCTGGCCGTGGTCCGCGACCTAATCGCCGCGACCGGAGATCAATGCGTTACTGCCCCCGGTGCGGTTCAACCAGCGATTCCGCCGTCTGTCCCACCGACGGCACGCCCACTGTGCGCCAAGTTGCGCATGGCCGCAGGCGCTTGGAGACCGGCGACGTCATCGGCGGGCGCTACCGCGTCTCGGGCGAATTGGGCCGCGGCGGTTTTGGTGTCGTTTTTGACACCGTCCACGTCACGACCGGTCACGCTGTCGCGGTTAAGGTCCTTACGCCCGTCGGCGGCGGCGAAGGCCAAGAAATGTCGCGGCGCTTTTTCCAAGAAGCTTCAACGACTTCTCGCCTTTCGCATCCGAATACCGTGCGCGTTTACGACTTTGGCCAAACCGACAACGGCGATCTGTTTTTGGCGATGGAACGCTTGGATGGTGAAACGTTGGCCTCGGCCATTTCGCGGCATAGCAATGAAAATACAGTGATGTCTGAGGACCAAGTCGTCGACACCGGCATCGCCGTGCTGCGCAGTTTGGGTGAAGCGCACGCGCATGGCCTAGTCCACCGCGACATGAAACCGGCCAATATCTTTCTGCATCAGATGGCTGGCGGCGACAGCATCGTCAAAGTATTGGATTTTGGCATCGTCAAGGACACCGATTCCGGCATGACCCAAGCGGGACAGGCGCTTGGCACGCCGACGCACATGAGCCCAGAGCAAGCGATGGGCAAAAAGGTCGATGGACGCGCCGATCTGTATGCGCTGGGCGTGGTTCTGTATGAATGCTTGACTGGAAAGTTGCCATTTTTTGGTGAAAATCCGCTGTCGATCGTCATGCAGCACGTGACCGAGCCTGTACCGCCGATTGAGCAACGCGCGCCCGGACTTGTACGGCCAGCCTTGGCAGCAGTGGTCGAGCGTGCGTTGGCCAAAGAGCCCGACGCGCGTTGGCAAAACGCCGTGGATATGCGGTTGGCGCTGCAGCAAGCGACCGGCGTTCCTAGTGAAAGCGGGATGTTCCGCATGCCGACCATCGGGCCTGACGGCAAGCCGGTTTTCCAATCGCAGATCGGCCAAGCGCCCGCGTTGGCGCCACGTCCAAGTGCCATCGCGCCCGCGGCGCAGCCGCACGCTGCAGCGCCCAACGCGGGCGGGCCCGATCAGGAACTTGTTGAAACACCGCGATTTTCGCCCGCCGCCGCCCAAGTAGCCGTGCCAAAAGCCGCGCTGCGCGCAACGATTCCGCAACGGCCACGGCCACCGTCGATGAAAGTCTACGCCGAAGACGTCGATGCCCACGTCGAAGGCGTCCAGTTCGCGGGCGACACGATGTTTGTTCAAGCGCCCATTTTTAATTCCGTGCTCAACATGCCGCCGCCGATTCCCTACGAAGATGCGCAATTGGAAGAAATCCTTGAAGATGAACAGGATTCCGGTTACGAAATCGGTGGGGCCATGTTGTCCGACGACGATGCCGAAGTGGACGTGCCAGCGCGCAACTTGGCGGTTCCGCCGCCGCCGACGCCCGTGCCTGTGAATTCGCAATGGGGTGAAACCCTTGGTTTTGGCCTCCCTGGCCGCATGCCGCTGCCGATGCGCGGCACGGTGGGGATGTCCCAGCAAATGGGCATCGGCGGCGATCCGCGGCTGGCTGCGATGCAGCAAATGCTAGGTGATCCGCGGACTTTGCTGCAATCCATGCAGCAGATGTCGCAGCCGCAAGCGCATCGTCCGCGCAGCCAAGGTCCGGCGATCGCGGCGATGTGGCTAACCGAGGATGGGCGACATGCGCTTTTTGCCCAGCCGAGCGGCCCAATTCGCTTGGTCGATATCGGCGAACTGGGCGAACACCCGCTACATCTGCTTGATATTTCAACATTTGCTGAAGTCGGTGAACACCACAACCTGATCTGCGCCATCGCTGGCACGCCAGACGGTCGGATTGCGCTGAGCGGATCGGTCGACGGCATTGTCCGCGCCTGGGACATCAGCGCCGGCAAGATGGTCGGTCAGGCTGAATTAGACAGTGAAATTACGGCAATCGCCGTTGCTTCTGACGGCAAGTTGGCCATTGTCGGCTGCCAAGACGGCGGCGCTCACCTATTGGAAATGCCCAATCTGGCCGTGCGCCGCGTGCTGCGCGGCCACCGCGATGCGATAACCGCCGTCGCTGCCGCCAGTTCGCGGCGGTTGGTCGCAACCGCGGGCGACGACGGCAGCGTGCGCACTTGGGATCCCGTCGGCGGCGGCGCGCGCCTGACGTGGCGCGCCCACGAGGGCGCAGTCGGCGGTTTGGCGGCGGCAGCAAACGGCCAAGCCGTCGCTTCGGGCGGCTGGGACGGCAAGTTGCAATGTTGGTTTACCCGCACCGGCGAAGTCGCCACCGAAATCCCCGGTGCGCACCACGATGTCATCGCCAGCGTCGCCATCGATCGCGTCGGCACTTTTGTCGCCACCGCCAGCGACGATCGCAGCGCCAAAGTTTGGCGGGTGGCCTCGGGCGAATTGGTCGCTGAGCGCCGCGATTTTCGCGCCGGTGCCAAGGGCTTGCGGTTTTTGGAGGATCAGCTGGGCCTGATTGTCGGCTGTTGGGATGGGTCGGTGCGCAAGGTGAGTTGGTGAGCAATCTCTTGACAGCCCACCAACATTGCGCTGCAATCGGCGGAGGCATCGACACTTCTTGCACGCGGGGCCGCGGCGCAAGTTTGGTCCTCCGCGGCTTGGTTGCTCGACATGTCCGATTCCGTAACCCTCAACGCGCGCTACTGCCCAAAATGCGGCAAGAATACTAGCGCTTCTGCGTGCCCGGACGACGGCGCGCCCACCTTCGCTCGCGACGGCAGTTCGGCCGGCGCGTTGAGCTACGAAGCTGGCAAAATCGTCACCGGCAAATACAAGATCGGCAAACGCTTAGGCCGTGGCGGTTTTGGCGCGGTGTATGCTGCTGAAAATATGACGACTTCGCACAATGTGGCGATCAAAGTGCTGGCGATCGATCCGGACGATACCGACGACAGCATGATCCAGCGCTTCTTGCAGGAAGCCCAAGTCACGGCCAAGCTGAAACACGCCAATACCATTCGTGTTTTCGATTTCGGCCAAACGGACGAAGGCGCGCTGTTTATGGTCATGGAGATGCTCAACGGCCCGACGTTGGAGCAATTGCTCAAGGATAATGAACGGAACGGCACGACGATGACGGAGCGCGAAACGCTCAATATCGCGATTCCGATTCTGCGCAGTCTGGCGGAGGCGCATGATCACGCGCTGGTGCACCGCGATTTGAAACCGCTAAACATCATGCTGACGGACGCGAGCGATGATGAACGCGTTGTAAAGGTACTGGATTTTGGCATTGCGCGCAAGCAAGATTCGCAGCTGACCGGCACGGGCAAGGCGCTGGGGACGCCGGCGTACATGAGTCCGGAACAGTGCAAAGGCGGGAATTTGGATGGGCGCAGCGATCTGTATGCGCTTGGAACGATTATGTTTCGGTGTGTGACGGGGCGCTTGCCGTTTGTGCGCGACAACCAACTGGCGCTGCTGCAAGCGCAGATCAATGAAATGGCGCCGGACGTGAGGGATATCAGTAAGCAAACGCTGTCGGATGGTTTTGTCGCCTGCCTGGAGCGCGTGTTGGCCAAGGATCCGCGATCGCGGTTTGAGAACGCCAAGGCGATGCGGCAGGAGTTGGAGGCGATTTTGGGTGGCGCGTGGGCTGGGACGCCGATGCACGTGCCCGTGGTGGATGCGGAGCCGGAGGCCACGCAAGTGGTGGAAATTGATGCGACGCGGGCGATCGCGACGCCGGTAAATTCAATGATTTCTAAGGGGGGGGATCCGCAGCACTTTCCAATTCATCGAAAAGTTCAACCGGCACGCAGGTTCTCCATGCTGAACAATCCGGCGCTTCTGGGGTAGGGGCGGGTCTCCGTGCCCGCGCGGAATCGGCAACGCCGATTCTAGATAAATCGCTTGAAATCAAGGATTTGCCCGCGCCGCGTTCGCCGCTGGTGCCGGTGGCGATCGTCGGCCTTTTGGCGATTGCCGCGGCCGTGGCATGGTTTGTAACGCGGCCCGCGCCGCCGCCAGCCGCTGCCGCGGCTGCGCCAGCGGTGAAATCTGCCGTCGAGAAGCCGGAACCGGCTGCGGCGCCAGCGGAAACACCGCCTGCCCCTGCGACGGCCGCGCCCCCTGCCGCCGCTGCGGCGGCGCCGATTCCAGAAAAATCGCCTGAAATCAAACAACCACCGGCACCCGCCGGCGCGCAACCCGTGGTCGCCGTGCCCGCAGGCACGCCCGCGGCCGCGCCCGCTGCAGCGCCTGCAGGTGCGCCGCGCAAGGCCCCGGCACACAAGGCCAAACCGGCAGGAGGTGGGAATGTCCATGGCATTGATTAGGCCGTTTCAGAAATGGGGTGCGCGCAACCGCCTGCAATGGCGGGGAAATTTTTGGTGTCAGGTATTGCCTCTTTCCCCTTTAAAGGGGAAAGAGGCAATACCTGACACCTTTGCGCGGCCAGATGCCGCAGGCGACGCGACGTCGGGCGGCTCTGATGCCGCGGATTCATCAACCAGTCCGGATGTTTTGACGCCAGTCGATAGCGCGGACGTGCAGGACAACCCGATCGATGTCGCGCCTGGTGCCGATTCAGGCCCGCCCAAATGCGGTTCCGCGGCGGATTGCGATGACAAGAATGCTTGTACCGAGGATAAATGCGACGTTGCAACTGGGAAATGCGCGAATCCGGCGCAGCTGGAGGGAATTCTGTGCGACGACTTCAAGGCCTGCACGACCGGTGAAAAGTGCGACGGCAAGGGTGCGTGCGTGCCGAAAGGGCAAGCGCTTTGGATTACTAACAAGATTGGGGCAACGCCGTTGACTGACTATCTTAATGGTGTTGCCGTTGGTCCGGACGGTACTATCTTTGCGGTCGGCCACACCGAGACAGAAAAAAACGTAAAGTGGATGGGCACGCTCCAGCGAATTGGCCCAGACGGCACCGTAAAATCTGTCGAAAAGCCAACGAAGGTCAACGAGACGTGGGATCTAAGTGACGTCACTGTGACGGCGTCTGGCCATTTTGTCGCAGTTGGAGCAATCCAACACTTGGACGCGTGCACAGCGGGTATGTATGGGATCCAAGTCAACGGAAACGGTCAAATCATCAATGAATTTGAGACCAACGTGATGCCTTGCTCGGGACTGTGCGCTGCCCAAGCGGTTGCAGTGGCGCCGCGCAAAGCTGGCGGCGCAGTGGCGGTCGGGATGCATAAAGACGAGCCGGGATGCGGCCAAGGCGCTTGGCTGGGTTTTCTGATGGAGATCAGTGCGTCAGGCGGCACGACCGAGTTCGCGAAACTCTACGGCGGCCCGTTCAAAAACCAAATATTTACGGCAGTTACCGAAGCGCCAGTTGGCGGCGGATACTGGGTGGGTGCAGAAGTGGGCACGAATATCGCGCCTGGAGGGCAGGTGGTTAGGTTATTAAGAATTCAGGACAATTTGGCGGAAATCTCGGCTCAATTGCTGGCGGACTTTAAACCTGGGAAATATCAATCTGTTCGGAAATTGCTTGCTGATAGCGACGGCGTGACTATTTTTGGGGGCGGCGACAATTTGCCGACGGGTTACGGGGAAAGTGACGCGTGGGTCGCGCGAGTCGGTAATAACAACGATAAAATTCAGTGGCAGTATACATTCGGTGGTGTTTATGGCGACGGTTTCAACGACGCGGTCCTCGCGCCGAACGGCGGATATTTCGTCGCGGGCTATTCCACGTTGACCGGCGATAAGCCCGCCACCCAGAACCTAATCGGGTTGATAAGCCCGTCCGGTCTTTTGGTTTGGCAGAAAAATATCAAAGATATCAGTACTGGCTTCGCCGCAATCGCAGTGACGAAAACGGGAGTGGTTGTCGCCGGTGCCACGTCGTTCCAGCCAACTGCCGGCTTTGATGACAACCTGCTCGCCAGCTGCGATTTCTTCGGCAACTGCACTTGCGCCACCTCCGGTGACTGCATCGACAAAAAACAAGCCGACTGCGATGACAAAAAGCCCTGCACGCAAGATATTTGCGACGCTGGCGACCCACCGGACTGCCACCACGCCATCGTCGGCGTGATGAAAAACGAAGGCCTGACTTGCGGCGACAAACAAACTTGCGTCGCGGACACGTGTTTGCCCTAAGGCCGGAAGCCAGCCCGCCGCCAAGTTGCGACGTGGCGACTTGGCGGCGGCGGCGCCCCACCGCACGACCGCCGCGTCTGGAGCAACTTGCCATTGAAAATATGAATAATCGTATAGTTAGCGCTCAACACCTGACGGGGCCCGCAAATCGGCGCAGATTGGGTGAGCCGTCCAGAGAGGGCGCTTCGAGGTTCCGATGTCCGACGCACAGCGAATCACCTTCAACCCGGCGCAATGCGGAGGCAAACCGTGTATTCGAGGCATGCGCATTGCCGTCAGCGATATTTTGGACATGCTGGCCGACGGTGTGACCCAAGCCGAGATTCTCGCTGATTTTCCCGACTTAGAATCGGAAGATATCAAGGCCTGCCTGCATTTCGGCGCTCGGCGCAGCAACTTGGATCGCCTCGTCGCATGATTTTTTGGATCGATGCGCAATTGCCGCCCAAGTTGGCGCAATGGTTGCGTTTAGACCACGGCCTAGATGCATTTGCCGTCCGCGACCTCGGCCTGCGTGATGCAGAAGACGCCGAGATATTTGCCGCAGCGCGGGCGATTGGCGCGGTTTTGATAAGCAAAGACGCCGATTTTGTGGCGCTCGTCGAGAAGTTGGGCGTACCTCCGGAGCTGCTGCGGGTGACCTGCGGCAACGTCAGCAACCGCCGATTGCGACGACAAAAAATCCTACCTAGAAACTGTTCTCAACTGTCTGAAATTACATGCAGCGGCGAAATCGGTTTCACCCTTCGGGGTGCCGGAAACGGCGGCCTGCTGTATCTCTAACTATCCAACTCTCGCAACCGTTCACAAAGCGCCAAGACGACTTCGGCAGCCGCAGGCGGAAATACACCCGCCAATTGAGCCGCACGATCGAGGGTTTGCTGCAAATGTAGCTGGGCCATTTCAACGCCTTGGTGCTGATGCGTCCATTGCACCCAACTGCCGACTTCCGCATCATCGGGTTGCAGCCCGACGGCAACGCGTTGCAGAAGGGAGCGCAGTTCTTCGCCTTCTTCGGGCGGCGCCTGCTCCAGCGCCAGCAGCATCGGCCACGTCAGTTTGCCTTCGCGGACGTCGGCACCGGCATCGCCGCGGCCTTTGGTGCCGACCAGATCCAAAATGTCATCGCGGATTTGAAACGCCAAGCCGACTTGCCGGCCGAGCACGTGCGCCGAAGCCACCGCGGCGGCAGGCAAATCCAAAAGGATCGCCGCCCCGACAAAACAAGCACCAAAAAGCGGACCCGTTTTACCGAGATGCACAGATTCGATCTGCTGCCGCGTCGGACGCTGCGTGCCGTGCAGCGCGACGTCGGCCACTTGACCGCGCACGGTTTCCATCAGCGCATGGGCCAAAACATTTGCTAAATCCAGTCGATGGCGTGCTTCGATCTGGGGCGCAATCAAGAGCGCCGCCAGCGGCCCGACCAGCATCGCGTCCCCTGCGTTGATCGCCTGCGGCATGCCGTGAATCGTCCAAAGCGTCGGCTGGCCGCGACGCAACCTGTCGTTATCCTGAATGTCGTCGTGGACCAGCGTGCCGTTGTGGACCAATTCCACGCACGCGCCAAAATCACGGGCGGCCTCCACAGGCCCCCCGGCTGCCGCGACGAGCGCGGGCGTGAGCAGCGCGCGCAAGCGTTTGCCGCCCGTTTGCAACTGTTCGCGCACCATTGCCAGCAACTGAGCTTGGCCAATGGGTTGCTGCTCGTCGTCGGCGACGAATTTTTGCGGAAAGTCGACCAGCGCCTCAGCCCGCACTTCCAAACCGTGGCGATGCGGTGCTAGATAAGCATCCAGAGACATTGAGGTTCTCCGCAACGCAACGACAACTGGCGCGGCTGGCTGGCGTGAAAGGTCGTGCAAAATAGTTGGCATCCGTTGCTTGTGCTGCTTATGCCAAAAAATTGGCCGTTCGTAAACAGCGGCTTGGCCAAGCGGCCGCTTCGCTACGCTGTCCGCGCCGCCAACTCCGCGGGCAAAATGGCGGCTACATAGCCACCGGACGCGCGCCAATCGGCAACGATTTTGACGATCTTGTCCGCGCGATCGGCAAACGCCAGCACACAATCGCCGCCACCGGCGCCTGAAGTCCTGGCCACACAAGCCCTTGAGCGAATAAAACTTTTCACCGTTTCAAGCGCAACAGGGGTGAGCGCCGGTTTGCTGTGCGCTGCTTGTTCAAAAGCCGCCTCAGCTTGACCTATCGCGGCACAGATGGCTTGGGCATCCATGTGCAACCACGCTTGCAGCACTGCGTCGGCGGCCGTTTGAATCGCGTCCAAGTCTGTGGATGCAATGGGTTCGCTGGCGAGAGCGGCTTGCGTCGCGGACGGCGTGCCGCAAAAGAGCGCAGCCGCGTGTAAATCAGACGGCCAAGGCAGTTCTGTTGCGCGATCGGGCCCGCGGGCGTAGGCGATCACGCCTCCGTGCGCGATTGTCGTGACATCATAGCCACTTCCGCGCGATCCCTGCATTGCATTGTGGACTTGCCGTGCGCACTCAGACACCGTCTCCGCATTCCAATCGCCTAGGATTGTGGAAGTACTGTTGCTGGCAACCGCGGCTCTGATGGCCGCGACAGTGACCGCTGCCGACGATCCCAAACCAACTTTGGCGCCGTTGTGGTCAGCGCGCACAGCGAAATTCCAATGTCTCTGCAGGCGCACCCCATAGCGGTGGCTGAGGAAAGCCAGCGCATTGGCGGCAAATGCCCCAAGCCCATCGGGAGCGCGTGCGTCGCCGCGATCGTAGGCGTCGAACACCGACGTGTGACCAAAAGCACTCAACACAACGCGCGGCGCGGCGGCGACCTCGCCTAGGACACCGCTCACAACTGCCCCGACTGCGACCGCGACACAAGCACCGCCCGGACGCAATACTGCGTATTCACCGGCGATCATCAGTTTTCCTGCAACGTCATCTAGCCGCGAGAGGCTCACGAGCCCGCACCCATCAACTGCGCGCCAAGTCCGACGTTGGTCTGCAAGACCTGCTCGATGCCGTCAATGTCGCTCAACGTGTCGGCAACACCGCGCGCGTCCTGGGCACTGCAAAGCACGACAACCGATGAACCTGCATCGATTGTGAAGCAACATTCAGTACCTTGCTGCCGCAGTTCCTGCACCGCCCGAATGATCGCGATCGTCGCGGGTTGCCAGTACAGCAGCGGCGGCCGCGAGGCCAGCATGGTGCCGTGCATCGCCAGCGCATTGCCTTCAACAACGGAGGCCAAGCGCTGCATGTCGCGGGTTTCCAGCGCTATTTTGCATTGCAGCACATCCGCGTGGCACTGCTCGATCCAACCGCGAAACACCAGCGATTCCGTGTTACTGGCCCGCATACCTTGGGTTGAACTCACGGCTTTTTGGCCATCCAGTACCTGCGCAACCAAGATTTTGAGCGGCCAATGGCTGGCCGGCAAAAATTGTTCGGCGTAGCTATCGAGGCCATCGCTCGCTTCACCGCGGTGCCACAGCACGTAACCACCTGCAATGGAACGACTAGCTGAGCCCGACCCCGTGCGCGCCAACCGCGACAGCGCGGCTGCGTCCAAATCCAAGCCGTACGCCGACGCTGCTGCGGTCGCTAAAGCGGCAAAAGCGGAGGCACTTGACGCCAAACCGCGCGCAGTCGCAACGGTATTTACCGATCGCAACCCAGCATAGACCTTGCTGCCGGCCATTTGGCGCACAAGGTCCATGACGCGGCGCACTTTGACCATGCCCGCATCATCCAACGGCTTTTCGTCGACGATCATGGCGTCTTCATCGAGTTCTTCTTGCGGCGATACGATCGTAAGCGAGCCAAGTTCGCCCAGCGTCACGGAAATACTCGGCGCCAGCGGCAGATTCAGCGTGTGATCGCGTTTGCCCCAGTATTTGGTCAGGGCAATATTGCTCGGCGCAAAAGCGGTGGCGCGGTGCAGAGGCATCAGAATTCCTTGTTAATTTACGCAGTCGTGAGCGGAACAATCCAATGACCGACGATGCGGTCGCGACAGGCCGCCGCGACTTTGTGCGCTGCGGGTTCATCGGCCGCCAGCGCCAGCAACATGCCACCAAGGCCAGCGCCCGTTTGCTTGCACGCCAATGCACCCGCATCGATCGCTGTTAAAATAACTTGTTGCATCGCTTCATCGACGACGCCAAGCGGCTGCATGGCAGCGCCCGCTTTGCGCAAAGCCTCCGCCAGATCTTGCAACTGGCCGTGTTCCAACGCTTCTGCCGCTTGATTCGCCGCAAAAGTGACAATTTTTGTCAGTCCGGCCAGGGTCGCCTTGCCCAAGGTGACGCGGTGCTTGTTGGCGCGGTCGATCGCGGTTTTGGTCGACTGCGAATTGCCGAGATCGAGTAGAATCCAGCGCGCCGAAGCCAAGTTAGGATGAATCTCGAGCGATCGCAGGATTTGGCCGTCCTTGAACAACAGCGCCCCTTCGCTGCTTGCGGCCGCCGGATCAAGGCCAGAAGAACTGCCGTGAAACAATGACTCTAATTCACGCGCTTGGTGCAATAGTAGAGTATCATTAGGTTTATTTGGCGCGCCCTGATGCAAACCGCGCAACGCCGCCACGCACAACGCCGCACTCGACCCAAGTCCGCGGCCAATCGGCAGGCTGGACTCGATCTCCACGTTCCACTGCCCTTTCAATTCATACATTTGTGCAGCATCCAGCAGGGTTTGCATCGTGCTCACCGGGCATTTGGCCGGCGGCCCGATGTGCAAACTCGTCGGATTGTGCTGCGTTTGTGTCCAGGTGACTTTTGTTTGCAGCGTCGGCAACGCCATGGCCAGCGCCAGCGCGCCGTCCATGACATAGTGTTCACCGACGACAATCGCCTTGCCAGAAGCCGTTCCAGTGTAATGTTGCAGAGGTTGGCTCACCGCACACCGCTGTCGATGCCGTGCCACAGCGTCATCATCGGCGTATCTTCACGCAGAGAAACGCGGGTCAACTGCAGCAGATCAGGCGCGCCCACGAGGAACATCACTGTGCGCAAAGTCTCCATGACACCTTGGATTTCTCGGATGACCGCCTCCACGCCGCCGTTTTGGGCCGCCTGCAAAAACGGATAGGCCATCGCGCAGGCATTGGCACCAAGCGCAATACATTTAGCGACTTCTAAGCCGTCGCGCAAACCACCTGAAGCGATCACCAAGCGCCGCGGCAACGCACGGCGCGCCAGCATCACACTTTCCGCTGTAGAAACGCCAAAGTCCGCCAGCACTTCGCCGGCGATCGATTGCGGCGTGCGTTCATTGTGCCGCAGCGCTTCAATTTGCGCCCACGACGTGCCGCCCACGCCCGCGGTTTCAACGCCGGCCAAGCCCATGGCCGCCAGCATCGCCAACGTCTGTTCACCCAAGCCCGCACCGACTTCTTTGACCAATACTGGGATGTTACAGCCCGCCGCCACCTCGCCGATCGCATCCAACACGCCGCGCCAGTCGCGATCGCCCTCGGGCTGAATCGATTCTTGCAGTGGATTCAGATGCACGAACATGCCGTCGGCTTGCACAGCATTTGCCAGTGCTTCCATGCCCTTGCCGTCCAAATGATCGCGCAGTTGAATCGCACCGATATTGCCCAAAATCAACGTGCGCGGCGCCAAATCGCGCATGCGAAAACTTTCAACCTGATCCGGTTGCAGATCCAACATGGGGCGCTGCGAGCCCAAACAGAAGCCAACCCCGCAATATTCAGCAGCTTCCGCCAAAATTCGATTGACACGCCCGGCGTCAACCGTGCCCCCTGTCATCGCGCCGACCAAAAGCGGCGCCTGCAGCGACTTGCCCAGCAACGTCACACGCAAGTCAATGTGATTCAAGTGCAATTCCGGCAGCGACAGCGACTCAAAGCGAAAGCGCTCCAACCCATTGCTGCGCCCCGGTCGCTGCGCGCGCCCATCAGCCAGCGCCAGGCGGAGGTGGTCGCCTTTGCGGTCGCCTAAAAGTTCATTGGATTCCATAGAGCCCCGCAATTTGTGCCTGTGAACAGGGCGCATGCTGAATCACGCCGCGCCGATGGTCAATGAGGCGGCTTTCTGCTACTTTCGCGCCATGGTTATGCTCGCCCAACAAGCCAATGAACTGCTTTCGGCCGAACAAGATGCGCCGGACGATGTGCTGCCGGATGAACTTTCTGCCCTGATTTCAGACGATTTTGACCCGTCGACCCTGCCGGCCCTGCAAGCCGCGCAGTCGGGCATGGCGTATTTTTCACTGCTTCGCGATTTGGTGCGTTTGGGTGAGTCGCATTTTGTTGTGCGATTAGCCGTTCTTACTGAATTTGCCAGTTCCGACCGCACGCGCTGGGACGCGGAGATTTTGGCGCGCCATTTTGCGTGGCTCACCAACGACGCGCGCACCATCGTTATGAAATCTTTGCGCAAAGGTGGCTGGCTCGAAATGATCGAGGGCTGCCACCGCTTGACCGATCGCGGCGAGGCCCTCTATGCCGTGATCAGCCGCGTCTTGGGCATAGAACCGCAGGAAGGCGACTTGGCGCTGGGGGTACTGAACGTTGAACTTTCACGGGATTTGGGGCACGAGGCCACGCCCGCCCTGCGCCATTTGCACCACAATCTGCGGCGGATTGTCGATTCCGCCGAGCAAGCTGTGCGCTCGCACTCGGAAGTGCGGGTGTTGCAAGCGCGCGATCGCATCGACCGCAACCTCGCTTGGGCGAGGCGGGCGCGCACCTGCGTGGAAGGCTTGGATTTATCTGAAGACGCCAGCTACCGCGTAGCGCAAGATGTAGGGGCGTCGCTTGGCGAACTACACCAATGGCAAGCGGTTTTGCAGCGCGCGATTGGCGATCTGTCGGCCAAACGCATCCAACTGGGGCGATCCGGTCTGTCGCTGACCGATGTGACGGCGTTTTTGATGCGCTGCGACCTTGAAACTTTGGCCGATTTTGGTCGTCCGTTGGTGTCGCAACCGATAGCTCCGCTGTTTGCCATCGCCGACAATTTGCTAAGTGAAGCCGAATACGAATTTACGATGGGCGCCGATCGCTCCGAATCGGACTATGCCGTCGGTTGGGCCGATGGCCCGCCGCAAGAATCCTTTGCTGGTGCGCTAGAAATTGAAGAATTTACGGCACTTGACAAATTCGTCGCCGACATCAAAGCGCTGCAAGACAAGGGCGGTTCACAGAAATTGGCGACTTTTGTGCCGCGGCGATCGTGGGCTGAAAGTGCTTATCGTCTTTCCTTACTTGCCCTTGGCGAATCGATGGCCAGTGCGACAGGGGCGCCTGAAATCGCTGTCGCCGATGCAGCCGCACAGGATGTTGCGTTGCCAAGTGCGCTGGCGTCCCAGCCGTTTGAAGTAGTCGTCGCTGGCGATGGTGCTGATAAAGATAGGGTTTTTACGGAAATGGCCAGTGAGGTTTCGCGCGGCGTAGTTCGTTTGCTTGCAGTCGCAGGGTAAAAGGCTTTTAGCCACACGGCCCCTGATGAGCGGACGCCGTTGACCACCGATCTCGCAGGAGGTTAGACGCTAAACTCCCTTCGTTAGAAACCGCGCAGCGGCACCCCGCCTTCCGCCAAATCCCCTCGCGCAGCGTCCCACTTCCAACAATTCGCGCAGCGAATTGCTTGAGACCGAGACGCCGTTGCGCGTTGCACTATCGTGGAGGACAAAGTCGAAAAATCCCCGCGTATCCGCGCGGAACGACGATTGCGCCCAGCGCAATCGGGCCACCGCTTCGAACGTCGCACAGCCAGAAATCCCTGCCTTTCCATCCTAGATAACCCTCAAACCACCGCCGCCCGCTTTGCGCCGACTGTCAGAAACCGTTGCCGTGCGAAGCGCGGCAACGCAGCGGTTAAGGAGCCGCACGCGGGCATCCCAACTCCATGATTTGAAACAAAAGCGCGCGGGGTGTCAGGGTGGCCGCGCTGGGCCACCCTGACCCGCCGACAGGCGGAACCTGTCACTGGAAATAAAGGGTTTTACTGTCGCGCGCCGAAGGCGCACCAAAACTCGTACCTAAGCAAGCCGCGCGCAGCGCAAACAAACCTGTGCAAATGCAAGCCGCGCGCAGCGCAAAAACAACAGGTTACCTTCTATTCCCCAACCAACTGATCAAAATCCATCGTCAGATATTTCTGCCACAAATTGCGATAAGCAGTGGTGTCAGCGCGCCGCCAGGCGGCATCCAACGCGGCCAGGCGCGAGTCTAGCCGAGCTAAAATCCGATCTTGCGGGTTGAGGCGCCGCGCGCGTTTCAGCTCTTCTGCGGCCACTTGCATCCAACCGCGTTGCAAAGCATGGGCGGCTTGCAAAGCGTGCTGCCAGATCAGCAATGATTTTGTCGGGCCATCAGCCAAAGCGTCAGTGCCTAGGCGTAGATACACGGCATCCCAGCCTGCGATATGTTCTTTGAGGCGATCACTTGGGCTGTAATCGAGTGCGCGCTCGGCCTCGGGCAACAAACGGTTGATCAGGCCGTCAAAGTGGTACATCGGCGCTGGGATGCGCGATGCGGGGTCGATTTCTGCGTAGACAGGTTGGGTTTCTGCGCGGGCGAGCTCGTTGCCGATTGGGGCGCGTTGGAAGGCCATGGCGCCTTGGGCTAAGTCGCGTAACTGTGGATATCGTTTGATAAACCACCGCTGATAGGCTGTGCCTTTGTCGGTGTCGCTGGTGCGAAAGGTCAGGTGCGGCGCGACAATGTCGGGGCGGCGCCCTTCTGCGATGCGGAATGCTTGCTCGTTGAAGGCCAAGCCGTAGTAATTGCTCAGTAAAAGTCCACCTGGGGCGATGGTTGCGCGCATGGCGTTGTCGATGCGTTCGGGTGCGCGCAATTGCGCGAGATTACAGGCGGGATCTTGCCAAAGACTGTGCACCTGCCAACACGCCAGCAGCGCGAAGGCCGCACCCAGTGCCAGCGATCCTCTCCAGCGGCGCTGGGCGCTCCAGGTGCGAAAAAGCCCCAATTGGCCGAACAGAACTGCCGGTAGTTGCGCAACACCGAGCGACAAAATCGCTACGGATAGGAGGATATAGCCGTGATCGTCGGGATTGCGGGTATCGATTTGCATCAGCGCTTTGGTCGCTAAACCGCCAACCAATGCCAGCCACAGCACCAATTGCACACGCGACCGCAGTAGAACGCCGAACGCCAGACCCAGCAGGCCGAGGGCGGCCAGATAAATCCCCATTTGTTCCATAACCATGCCGAACAAGACAGCGCCGTTGCCAGCGACATCGACTTGCACACCGACGACGGATTTTTGAAACTGCTTTGCCGTCGCGGTGTCGATAAGACCCTGAATCGTAGCGGGATTGCCCCAGCGCATTTCCGTGTCCGCCAACGCGCGCAAGCTCAGGGAAAAATACGCCAGACCCAGCCACAGCCCGATGCCAAACAGGGCGAGCAACCAGTTGCGCTGGCGCCGCCACAGCCAATTCAGGGCAGGCCCCATGGCAACTGCACACGCAGGCAGCAAAAAAAGCGTGACGTAGTGGTGATTGAGCAGTCCTAGGCTGGCCGCCAGCGCGAACTCGCCGCAACCCACGAGCAGAAGACGCGGTTGAACCTGCCGAATATTGGCGACGCGACCCGCGCGCAATGCTGCGTAAAGCATCCATAAATTGGTAGCCAGCGCCAATGTGTAGACTTCGGCGCGCGCGGCGACTTGCCACAGCGACCCGCTGGCGACGAGCGCGCACACTGCGCCAACCGCCCACGTCGAGGACAATCGCGCATCCCCTTGATCTGCTGCGACAAAGCGGGCGATGCGCACCGCAAGCCACGCGCTGGCGCCGGCAAAAAAACTGCTCAACCACGCGATACGCAGCGCGTAAGGTCCAAGCGGCACCAGATCGGCAACGGTCGCGAGCGACAGCCAAGCGGGATGGCCAGGCGGGTGGATGCTGCCCAATTCTCTAGCTGCTGCAACTAGTTCGGCGGAATCCAGCCAACCCATCGCCGGCGCGGCCGCCAGACCTGTGGCGATGAATGCTGCGGCAAATGCGAGCCACGCGACTGCGTCGGCGTGCAACGCTGGCAGTGGTTCAAACCGCGGCGAAGTCGGCGCGGCGGGCTTTACCATGACCATTTTCGCTCATAAACCGCTGACTGGCCTGGTGATTCCTGCACAGTCACCAACATGCGCGCCAAGCGCAAGTCGGGCAGGGCGCTGTGCAGGCGATCGAGGAAGCGGTCGCTGAGCCATTTTGCCAACAACTCACTAGAAGTATTTGCAATATCTAGCAACCGCACATCGCGGATCGGCACCATGTAGTGGTCGGAGCCAAAATAGGCATGCACAGAATGCTCGTCCTGCTCAATGCGCAAATATGTATTATTCAAAGGGAATAGCGTTCTGTGATCGAGTTCGTCGCAGCAGGCTTTGAAAATTGGTTTGACGACGATGAAATCGGCGACCAAGTGGCCGATGTCCAGCGGCGCGTCGATTTCCAGCGTGGCGCGGTAATTGTGGCCATGAAGTTCTTCGCGCGTGCCGTCGGCAAAAATAAGGAAATGCGCGGAACCAAAGTTGAAATACTGCTTGTCCAGCACGATGCCATAACGTTCATTTTGCGTTGAAGCAGGCATTACTTTTCCGCGTCTGGCGGCGCTGAGCCGCGATAAGTGCAAGCCGTGGTGCAGGTTTCACGGATAGTAACGGCGCTCAGCCCCGGCAAATTGGGTGCGATGTGTTGCCAAAGCCACAGCGCCAAATTCTCCGACGTGGGGTTTTGCAACCCGGCTATTTCATTTAAGTAATGGTGATCCAACTGCTCGATAAACGGCTTGACGGCGGCTTTGATCGCGGCGTAATCCATCACCCAACCCAACTTCGGATCGAGGGGGCCACTGACAGAAATGTCGCAGTGAAACGAATGGCCATGCAACCGCGCGCATTTGTGCTCAGGCGGCACGTTCGGCAGGCGATGCGCGGATTCAAAGCGAAATGTCTTGCTCAATTCAAATGTCATTTGGCGCACTCTATTCTGCCGCGGGCAGACTGGCAACCGCCGGCGTTTCAAGAGGCAAGTCTGCGGAATTCTGAGCAGGTTCGGGCGTTTTGCCGCCGCTTTGCGGACGCGAAGCCGGCTCGGCGCGTGCTTGCCAGGCGGCCAACAAGGACACGGCATACAGAAAACCCATGCTGGCGTAAAACAACCACATCAGCAGCGCGATGATGCCGGTCAGGGCGCCGTAAACGGCATCCATTTTGACGATATTTTGGACGTACATGGAAAACAGGCGTTGGCCGGCGAACCAAAAAATGCCGAATATCAGGGCAGTCCAAGCTGTGCGTCGCTTGCTAACCGTGGATACGGACCAATGAACCTGCAGGTAGAACAACAGCGCGACGGGCAACACCTGCGTCCCGGCGACGATCAAGGCCACGCCGTCGAGCCAACCCAGAGACAGCGCCGAGACGCTGGATGCCGCGACGTGGGCGCCCCATTCCAGAATCGGGCCAAAAAGCGTAAGCACAATAATGAGTAGGGCGACACCGAGCACCATGATCGTGGCGTAACCGGCGGCGCGCAGCGTCGAGCGTTCGCGGCGGCCGAAAATCGCGCGTACGGCGTGATCGATGCGCGAAAGGACGGTCAATCCCAATGAAATCGCCAATATCGTACCGATGACGCCGTGCTTGCCGCGGTGCTGGACCATGGCGGCGGCGAAATCGGCCGGATTCCAACTCACGCCGGGCAATGCTTGGCGCAACCAAATGGTAACGCGGGCTAAGCTATTGTTATTTAATACGAGTTGGCTGCCAGTTAGCTGGGTTGCGCCTTCGACCGCGCCCAACAGGTAGCCGATCACGGAAAACGCCACGAACAGGGCGGGGACCGCCGCAAACAGACAGAACATCGCCAAAGCCGCAGCACGATCAACGACATTGGCCTGACCAGCGAGGACAAGAGAATCGGCCAACAACGGCATGCGCGCCGCCAACCGCGAGCGAACGGCGCCGATCAAGAGGCGAGGCGACCGAATGCGGCTGCTAAACGTCGGCAAAGTGTCAAATTCCTGTTGAGAGAAGCCAAAAACACATGGGCGCAGCGCTTTGTGGGCAGCAAAATGGCGCAGAATCTGGCGCACAGAGTCACCGCCCGCTATGGTAGCACGCTGGGCGCCGGCTTTGTAGCGCGCTGCCTGCTGAATTGCTCCGCGAACATCCGCCCCTGAAGGAAACGAAGGTATGAGTGCAGCGCAAACGTGGTTGAACCCTGGCAATGCGGCCGCCCCGTTGCAAATCGCTGATCTAGCAATCAATTTGCTGATCGCGTGGGCGATAACTTTCGGCTTGGGGCTGCATTACGCCCGCTTTGGCGCATCGATGGGCAACCGTCACGTGTTGGGCAAGGTTTTCCCTTTTGTTTCAGTGACTACGGTGCTGTTGATCGCGATTGTCAAGTCGTCATTGGCCCTGTCGTTGGGCCTGGTTGGCGCGTTGTCGATCATTCGCTTTCGCACGCCGATCAAGGAACCGGAAGAATTGGCCTATTTGTTCCTGTCGATCACCATCGGTTTAGGTCTTGGCGCCGACTACCGGATGGAAACCAGCGCCGCGACAGCCATCATCGTCGCGCTGATGACGCTGGTGCAACTGCGCGTACACAGAAGTGAAGGGCGGCACCTGTACTTGAACATCGGCTTGGAAGTGATCCAAGGTGAAGCGGCCAGTCAGGCCTTGGAGCCGGTGGCGAAAATTCTGCACAAACACTGCAAAGCGGTGGATTTGCGGCGCATGGACAGCGAACAGGCGCGGCTGGAACTGACCTTTTTTGTCGACATCGATACGTCGGCCAAAATCGCTTCGCTCTCGGCGGAACTGACCCAGGTCTTTCCCACTGTGCGCTTAACCTTGCTAGATCAAGGGCGCATGCCCAGTTTGTGATGGTGTGCCGCGGCGAATCGAACGGCTGCCTTTGTTCATGCGGACTTGCCGATGCACCTTAAACAGCACAGCGCCAGCAAGTACGCCCGCGCCGCGAAGTTTTGGTTGATCGCACTGGCAGGCATGTTCGTGGGTGCCCTTTTGGCGCTGCACGCGTGGCCGACTTTGCGTGACTGGCTGAACCGCGACCGCGCACTGCCCACTTTGTCCATCCAATTGCCATTCGTGGCGTCTGAGCAACTGCGCCTAGGCCGCTCGCACGCCGGCGGCTTGAGCGCGAACGGCAGGGTGGCTTTCGGCAGTAAAGTGATGCAAGTCTCGGTGGTTTCGCGCGGGCCTACGGCACAGCCGTGGCCGTTCGCCCCCTCGCGCTTTTCGATCCAAGCGCCCGGCGATCTGCGCGATATTCGGGAGTTTGTTCTGCGTCCGCTCGATGAATCGGCCGTGCAACGCGGCTTGTTTGTGCAGAGTTTGCAACGCGCGCACCTTTGGGCGCCGCGGGTGCTGCCGCTTCAAGTCGACGTCAACGGGCAAGATGTGGGCGCCGGCGTGGCGTTTGAGCAACTGACCCCAATGGCCTTGGGCCGCAGCGACGCGGTTGCCTTGCACCTGCGCCCGCCCGTGCCCACGCAATGGCCCGCCGCGGCTATGGATTGGCTCGATCCGCGCCGTCAGAGTCCGACTGCAAATCTGGCAGATGGCGCGTTGCCGCCCAAGTCCGTTGAGCGCGCGCTTTGGTTGTTGCGGCACTTGGTCCGCGGCGATGTGGCTCCGGGGGCGGTGGTCAATGTGCCAGAAGTTGCAGCGCTTTTGGCGCTGACCGAAGTGTGGCAGCGCGCAGAACTTTGGCAATGGCCGTCGTTGCAGTGGCTGTACGATCCGCTGACCGACCAACTGCGTCCGTTGCTGCAAGTCGGGGACGATGCGCAGATAAGTCAGCGCGAAGTTGCCTTTTGGCCGCAGCTGCTACTGGCCGACCCCAAGATTGCCGCGGCGACTGCCGCACTGCTTTCGGGACCGGCATCGCCGTTGGACGACTGGCTGCAAGTGGCTGGTGAGCCTGCACTTTCTTGGCAGCACGACCGTGATACCCCGCTGGAACAGGCCCGCGGACGCCGTCGCTACGCCGCTGCCGCCCTGCCGCTTTCGCTGCAACTGGGGCAGGATGCGCTGCAAGTGCAGGCGAGTTCGGACGCCTCGATCTGGGCGATGCCGCAGTGGTGCAGCGATGCCATCGACTGGCGGCTGAGCAAATGAGCTTAATTATTCACGAATTGCCGCCTCCGCAAGCCGTGCGGCACGAGATCAAGATCGTCGCCGAACCGTCCGATCTGCCCGATGCAGTCGCGTGGTTGTTTGGTCATCGCATGGGGTTTCGACCCCGCTACGCCGATCGCACGGTAAACAATGTGTATTTCGATACACCGACGCTAGCCGCGTTTTCAGCCAACCAGTCGGGCATCAGCGAACGCGCCAAAGTCCGGCTGCGCTGGTACGGCAACACTTGGCAGCCCCAACAAAACACCCTGGAAATTAAGGCGCGCGGCGCAGCTGTCGGCTGGAAATGGTCGCAGCACGTCAATGCGCCGCTGGATTTGACGACCCAAACTTGGCACCAAATTCGCCAAGCTGTGCGCGAACGACTAGCAGAACACTTGGCGATTCCGCTGGATCTGCGACCGGTCGTCAGCCTAATCAACCGCTACGATCGCATGTATTTTGAATCGCACGATTCCCGTGTGCGCGTGACGCTGGATCGATCGGTGCAATTGTTTCCGCAGCTTGGACGGGCCACCCCGAGCATCTGGCGCGCGGCGAACAACCGCAAGGCCTTGATCATTGAAATGAAAGTCGCGCAGGAGGACCGTGGCCTCGCCGCGCTGGCGCTGGCCGGTTTGCCGTGGCGGGTTGCGCGGCATTCCAAGTACGTTGCGGGGATCGAGTCGCTACTTTCGCGCTGATTTTTTAGCGATTTGGCAGCCGACGGGCCTGTCTATCGACGCGCGAGCGCCGGTTGCGATGCCTCGCGCCGCATGCTAAGTGCGCCGCGCACGAGGTGCCCGCCTCGCTGGCGCTTTGCCCAAGCTCACCTGCGTCGACGAAAATTACAGGTTAACCGATGAAAATCCATGAATACCAAGCTAAAATCCTTTTCGCCCAATACGGCATCCCGGTGCCCGAAGGTTATCCGGCGTTTTCACTGGCAGATGCCACTGCGGCGGCCGATCGCCTGCCCGGACCGGTTTGGGTCGTCAAAGCGCAAATTCACGCAGGCGGCCGCGGCTTGGGCGGCGGCGTCAAAGTCGTCAAATCCCGCGAGGCCGTGAAGGAAAAAGCGAGTGAAATTCTAGGCATGATGCTCAAGACCCACCAGACTGGCCCAGAAGGGCAAAAGGTACGGCGGCTGTACATTGAAGGCGGAGCGAGCATTGCGCGCGAACTGTACCTGGGGATGTTGCTCGATCGCGACACCGGCAAGATCGTCGTGATGGCGTCGACCGAAGGCGGCATGAGCATTGAAGATGTCGCACACAATACGCCTGAGCTGATTCACAAAGAATGGGCAGATCCCAAAGTAGGTCTGCAAGCCTTTCAAGCGCGCAATTTGGCCTTCAAGCTCAAATTGTCCGGTAAATCGATGAATCAGTTCAGCAAAATTGTCCTGCAGCTGTACGACCTGTACTTGGGCAAGGACTGCTCGCTCGTGGAAATCAACCCGCTGGTTGTCGGTGAAGATGGCGGCATTACAGCACTAGATGGCAAAGTGAACTTTGACGACAACGCCATGTACCGCCACGCGGACGTCGCGGCCATGCGCGATCTGGATGAAGAGGATGCGCGCGAGATCGAAGCGGGCAAGTACGACTTAAATTACGTGCATTTGGACGGCAACGTCGGCTGTTTGGTCAATGGCGCCGGCCTCGCTATGGCTACCATGGACATCCTGAAGCATTACGGCTCAGAACCGGCCAACTTCTTAGATGTTGGCGGTGGCGCGACGGCGGAAAAGGTCACGGCGGCGTTTAAGATCATTTTGTCGGATGCGCGGGTGCACGCCATTTTCGTCAATATTTTCGGCGGTATCATGAAATGCGACACCATCGCCACCGGCGTGGTCACCGCGGCGCGCGAAGTCGGCTTGGACCGCCCGCTGGTGGTGCGGTTGGAGGGCACCAACGTCGAATTGGGCCGCAAAATCCTCGCCGAAAGCGGCTTGCCGATCCAAACCGGCATCGACATGAAAGAAGGCGCGCAAAAAGCCGTCGCGGCGGCACGTGCCTATGCATTGAGCAAAGGTCTGTAGGCCGCACGTCGCACTGAACGCAAATAAAATGGAACGCAAAACAAAACTGTTAAACGGAGCCGAACATGGCCGTCCTAGTCGATAAGAACACCCGCCTGTTGGTTCAGGGCATTACGGGCCAAACTGGCGCCTTTCACACCCGTCAGGCCGTCGCCTACGGCACCAACGTTGTCGCGGGCGTCACGCCGGGCAAGGGTGGCAGCAAATTTGATGATTCTATTCCGATTTTTGACACCGTCGCCCTCGCAGTTGCCGCCACTGGCGCCAACGCCAGCGTGATCTACGTGCCGCCGCCGTTTGCCGCCGACGCGATCATGGAAGCCATCGCCGCTGGTGTGGAACTCATCGTTGCGATTACAGAAGGCATTCCGGTCAATGACATGTTGCGGGCCAAAGTATTCTTGGAAGGCAAAGTCGCGGCAAATGGCAATAAAATTCGGCTTATCGGCCCCAATTGCCCGGGTGTGATTACGCCCGGGCAGTGCAAGATCGGCATCATGCCGGGGCATATTCACAAGATCGGCCATGTGGGCGTGGTTTCGCGCTCGGGCACACTGACTTATGAGGCTGTGGGCCAGTTGACCGCGTTGGGCATCGGCCAATCGACCTGCATCGGCATCGGCGGCGATCCGGTCAAAGGCACAGATTTTATTGATGCTTTGGAACTGTTTGAGAACGACCCCGACACCCACGCTGTCATCATGATCGGAGAAATCGGCGGATCGGCGGAAGAAAACGCGGCGGCCTGGATCAAAGCCAACATGACCAAGCCAGTCATCGGCTTTATTGCCGGTTTAACCGCGCCCGCAGGGCGGCGTATGGGCCACGCGGGCGCGATTATTTCTGGCGGTACCGGCACGGGACAGGGCAAGATCGCTGCCTTTTTGGCCAATGGCATTGCCGTTGCGCCCACACCGGGCGATTTGGCCACCACTTTGCTCACCGTATGGAAACCTGATTAGTTTAACTATCTGAAATTAAACCCACAACTGCGGCGCAATCGACGCCGTGACACTGAAAACCAGCGCATGAAAGCGCACGAGGACACACAAATGGCTCTGGAACGCACGCTCTCGATTGTCAAACCCGATGGGGTGGAAAACAAGCATATTGGTCATGTTATCAGTCATTTTGAGACAAATGGCATTGCGATTCGCGCCATGAAATTGGTGCAATTGACGCGTAAACAAGCGGAAGGCTTTTACGCCGAACATTGCGAACAGAAATGGTTTGGTGAACTGATCGATTTTATGACTTCGGGTCCCGTCGTGCTGCTGATGCTGGAAGGCCAAGATGTCATTGCGAAAAATCGCGAGTTGATGGGTGCAACCGACCCGGCCAAGGCCGACGAGGGCACGTTGCGCAAGCTGTACGCCGAATCAAAAGGCCGCAATACCGTGCACGGTTCGGACAGCAAAGCTTCGTCAGATCGCGAACTTGCGTATTTTTTCGCGGCTGCTTTTGAAATTGTTTAGGAGTTAGCTCATGCGTGAAGTTTGGATTGTAGGTGCCGCGCGCACGCCGATCGGCAGTTTTAGCGGCGCGTTGGCAGGCGTTTCGGCGCCAAAACTAGGTGCGGTGGCAATCGCTGCAGCGTTGCAGCGGGCTGGTGTCACAGGCGATCAGGTCGATGAAGTCTACATGGGCTGCGTGCTGCCCGCCAATGTCGGCCAAGCGCCGGCGCGGCAAGCTGCTATTTTTGCAGGCGTTCCCCATGCCGTACCTTGCACCACGGTCAACAAAGTTTGTGGCTCTGGCGCCAAGACGGTGATGCTGGCAGCGACGCAAATAGCGGCCGGTGATGCGGAAATCGTCGTTGCCGGTGGCATGGAAAACATGAGTCAGGCCCCGTATTATTTGGACAAAGCCCGCGACGGCTACCGATTGGGCCACGGCACCCTCATCGATGGCCTGATCAAAGACGGTTTATGGGATGTTTACAATGACTTCCACATGGGCAACGCCGGTGAATTGACGGCAAAAGATCAAGCAGTCAGCCGTGAAGCGCAAGACGCCTTTGCCACGGAAAGCTACAAACGCGCCATGCACGCGCAGGCGCAAGGCTGGTTTGACGCTGAAATTGCGCCAGTTTCTGTTGCGCAAAAGAAAGGCGATGCGCTGGTCATCAGCAAAGATGAGGAGCCGGCCAAAGGCATTCCAAGCAAATTTGCGGCCTTGCGACCGTCGTTTGACAAGAATGGCACGATTACTGCGGCCAATGCCAGTTCGATCAACGACGGTGCGGCTGCGCTGGTGCTCGTTTCAGCGGAAAAGGGCAGGGCATTGGCCCTAAAACCATTGGCAAAAATTGTCGCGCACGCTTCATTTGCGCAAAAGCCCGAATTGTTCACCACCGCACCGATCGGCGCCATCCAAAAGGCAGTGGCCAAGGCCGGTTGGCGCAACGACGACGTCGATCTATTTGAAATCAATGAAGCCTTTTCGGTCGTGTCTCTGGTTTGCGCCGCGGGATTGCAACTCGACGCGGCCAAGGTCAACGTCGGCGGCGGCGCCGTCGCGCTTGGGCATCCGATTGGCGCCAGCGGTTCGCGCATCCTCGTGACTTTATTGCATCATTTGGCGCGCACCGGCGGCAAACGCGGCGTCGCCAGTTTGTGCATCGGCGGCGGCGAAGCTGTGGCCATTGCCATTGAGATGCTTTGATCCATTTCGCGTCTGACCGCAACCAATAGCCGCCCGATCATCGACGGCGTTTAGCGTAGTGCGGCCTTGCGGGGGTAAGTATGAAAGGCGTGATTCTCGCAGGTGGTTTGGGGACGCGCTTGTTTCCGCTGACCAAAGCCACCAACAAGCACTTGCTGCCCGTGGGACGCGAGCCGATGTTGTTCCATCCGATTCGGCAGTTGTGCGACGCGGGTATCCACGATATTTTGGTCGTGACGTCCACCGATCACATGGGCGACGTGGTGCGCTGCCTTGGATCGGGTAAAGATTTCAATTGCTCGCTCAGTTACAAAGTGCAGGAATCGGCTGGCGGTATTGCGCACGCCTTGGCGCTGGCGGAAAACTTTGCGGCGGGGCACAAGATCTGCGTCTTGCTCGGCGACAACATCTTTGAATGCTCGATCGCGCCGTATGTACAGAAATTTAGGTTGCAAGATCTCGGTGCCCGCGTGTTGCTCAAAGAAGTTGGCGATCCGGAGCGCTACGGTGTCGCAGCACTTGATGAACATCAAGTAATCGAGATCGAAGAAAAGCCGCACCAGCCCAAGTCGCAATTGGCGGTGGTTGGCCTTTATCTCTACGATGCGCAAGTATTTGATATTATCCGCACTATTGAGCCATCGCCCCGCGGCGAGTACGAAATTACCGCGGTCAATAACCGCTACATTGCGCAACAGCAATTGCAATACGACGTGTGCCGCGGCCGTTGGACCGACGCAGGCACTTTCGATTCGCTACAGGAAGCCAATAAAATTATGACCGATAATCAAAATCGGATCCTGCCTCATGCCTAATTTGGCGCTGCAACATCAGCCGCGGCGCATTTTGCTGACGGGTGGCGCAGGTTTTATCGGCAGCAACTTGGTCCATCGCCTGTTGCAAGCCGATGCCAATATCCAGATTTTCAACCTCGACGCGCTCACTTATGCAGCTGATCCCACACAGTTGGCGGGTCTGCCGGATCCAGCGCGCCATCATTTTGTCCAAGGCGACATCGCCCACGCGATACTGGTGCGCGATTTGATGCGCGACGAGCGCATCGACACGGTTATCCACTTGGCCGCGGAATCACACGTAGATCGCTCGATCGATGGCCCGGCAGCCTTTGTCCACGCCAACATCGTGGGGACGTACACTTTGCTTGAGGCAGCGCGCGCCGTTTGGATCGATGAAAAGGTCGTAGATCCGTTGCTATGTCGCTTTCACCATGTTTCGACGGATGAAGTGTTCGGCGATCTCGACGTGAACGATCCCGCGTTCACCGAGGACACGCCGTACGCACCGAGTTCACCGTATTCTGCGTCAAAAGCTGCAAGTGATCATTTGGTTAGAGCATGGCAGCGCACTTACGGCTTGCCAGTCACCTTGTCGAACTGCAGCAACAATTACGGACCCCGGCAACACGCCGAGAAGCTGATCCCGGTCGTGATTCGCAACTGCCTGCAGCGCAAATCAATTCCGGTATACGGCCGTGGCGCCAATATCCGCGATTGGCTGTATGTCGGCGACCATTGCGACGCGATTTGGCACATTGTCCGTCATGGACTGACTGGACAAACGTATAACGTCGGCGGCGACAATGAGTGGACAAATATCCAGTTGGTGCAAAAGCTTTGCGCGGTTGTAGCGGCAGAATTGCAGGTGCCAGCGCAGGAAATCTTGAATTTGATTAGCTTTGTGACCGATCGCCCGGGGCATGATCGGCGCTACGCCATCGACGCGCGCAAGTTGGCACAGCTCGGTTGGCAGCCGCAAATGGGTTTCGAGCAGGGCCTGAGCGAAACGGTGCGCTGGTATCTGGCGCAAAAATAGGCACTTGTCGTCGTTGCTGGAGTATCCGTGTCCGTCGCCAAATGCCACACGATCGCATTGCAGCGCTTGGGAAATGCCGGCGGTGGCTTGGTCGCGGTGGAAGCAATGCAGCATATTCCATTTGAAATTCAGCGCGTTTACTATTTATTCGCCCTCGCTCCGGCCGCAATCCGCGGCGAGCACGCGCATAAAGAGTTGCAGCAAATCTATATCGCGTTGAACGGTACGTTTGACGTGGTGCTGGAGGACGGTTTGGATTCGCGCACGGAAACGCTGTCCGCACCCGATGTTGGCCTGTATATCGGGCCCAATGTTTGGCGAAGGTTGGAGAATTTTACCCCTGGCGCTATCTGTTTGGTGCTGGCCTCCCAGCACTACGACGAGGCGGACTACTGGCGCGACAAAACGCAATTTCTCGCCGACGTGGCGCGCTTGCGGGAGAAATAGACCAACAATATGAGCGAATTGCGCATCCCAATTCTGGACTTACTGCCAACTTACCTCGAACTGAAGGACGAGTTGGACGCGGCGTGGCAGCGTGTGATGCAAGGCGGATGGTACATCGCGGGGCAGGCGTTGGAGGAATTTGAGAGTAATTTCGCGAAGTTTTGCGGGGTCGAGCATTGCATCGGCGTGGCAAATGGCCTGGACGCGTTGCATCTGGTGCTGCGCGCTTGGGCTGTGGGACCTGGCGATGAAGTCATCGTGCCGTCGAACACTTTTATCGCGTCGTGGCTGGCAGTTACCTACGCCGGTGCCACGCCGGTGCCTGTGGAGCCCGATCCGCTCACGCACACGATCGACTGCGCAAGGATCGAGGCCGCCGTGACGTCGCGGACCAAAGTGCTGATGCCGGTTCACCTTTATGGCCAACCCGCCGACATGACCGCCATCAGCGCGCTGGCGAAAAAGCACAACTTGCGGGTGCTGGAGGACTCGGCCCAAGCGCACGGGGCGACTTATGCGGGACGACGGGCCGGAAGCCTTGGAGCTGCCGCGGGTTGGTCGTTTTATCCGGGCAAAAATTTGGGCGCTTTTGGCGATGGCGGTGCCATCACTACCGACGATCCGGCGTTGGCGCACCAACTTCGCGGGTTGCGCAGTTATGGCTCAACCAAGCGCTATCATCACGATGTACAAGGGTTTAATAGCCGTTTGGATGAACTGCAGGCAGCGCTTTTGCAGGTAAAACTTTTGCATCTGCCACAGTGGAATGCGCGGCGCCAGGCGATTGCTGCAATGTACAATGAAAAACTGCAAAATATTAGGGGATTGCGCCTGCCAGGGTTGGTCCCGGACGCGCAGCATGTATGGCATTTGTATGTGATCGCCAGCGACCGGCGCGATATTTTGGCGCAAAAGCTGCGCGAGCGCGGCGTAGGCACGTTGGTGCACTATCCGATACCACCCCACAGATCAGGTGCTTATGCGGCAAGCCATGGCCACCTTCATTTGCCGGTTGCCGACACGCTGGCGGCAGAGATTCTGAGTTTGCCAATGGGGCCGCACCTGAGCTTGGCGGACGCGGCATTTGTCGCGGATGCTGTGCGGGAAATTCAGCAAGAGTCGCAGCAATAGCCTGAAAATATCGGATGTTCGCGGCTTGCGGTGCCGACCAACTTGCGCGATAATCCACGTTGGCGCACCGCGCCGGTGAGTGCAAATGCTTCCGATTATCAAACCGGTTTTTGGCCAAGAGGAGGAGCAAGCCGTCATCGCGGTTTTGCGCTCTGGCTGGGTCACGCAAGGGCCGCAAGTCGCTGAATTTGAGAAGCAACTGGCGCTAACGGTCGGAGCGGATCAGACCGTGGCGGTGACGTCGGCGACCACGGGTTTGCATCTGGCGCTGATCGCTGCCGGCATCGGGCGCAGCGACGGCGTGATCGTGCCGTCGCTGTCGTTTATCGCCACGACCAATGCGGTTTGGATGGCAGGGGCCCAGCCGGTTTTTGCCGACGTCGAACCACAACTACCCATTGTAACAGTGGATACGCTGGATCGCGCTTGGACGAAGGACGTGCGCGCGGTCATCGCTGTGCATCAACTGGGGGTGCCGTTTGATCGCGCGGCGATCACAAAGTGGTGCGCTGACAAAAATGTCGCGCTGATTGAAGACGCCGCCTGCGCCATTGGCACGACGCACCGCGGCCAGGCCATCGCTGAAAATGCTGAACTTTCAGTGTTTTCCTTTCATCCGCGCAAGGTATTGACGATGGGCGAAGGCGGTGCAATCGCCACCAATCGCCCCGACTATGCCGAACGGCTGCGGTATTTGCGCCAACACGGCATGACTTTGAGCGCCGATCAGCGCCACGGTCAAACGGCAAGAGAACAATACGTTGAACCGGCGTGGAATTATCGCCTGACCGATCTGCAGGCGGCGATCGGTCTGGTTCAACTTCAGCGGCTACCTGAAATCCTCCAACATCGTGCCGCGATTGCCGATTTGTATCGGCTGGCGCTGGCCGAAATGAGCGATGTCGCCTGCATGGTGCTGCCCGCAGATTGCGTTTGGAATGTGCAAACATTTTGCGTCTGCGTGCGCGATCGCGCGCACGACGCGTTGGGCGCCCGCCGCGATGCCCTGCTTTTTGCTCTGAATTCGCAGGGAATCGGCGCTCGTCGCGGGATCATGGCGGCGCATCAGGAGCAGGCGTGGCGGCAGTTGCCGCGCGGTGAATTGCCGCATTCTGAGCGCTGGGCTGCACAATCCCTGGCTTTGCCGGTGTTTCACGCTATGACGGCGCACGACGTTGGGCAAGTGGTCGACGCCATGGCCAAAGAGTTGCAATCGCATGGAGATTGCGTGGGGCAGAAAAACACGTGAAAGTGACCTTTATTCGCCATGGTGCAAGTGAATGGACCGGCAAGCCGGTGCTGTATGGTCAAACCGACGTGCCGCTGAGTGAGCTAGGTTTTGACCAAGCCCAAGCGTTGGCGGGGCATCTGGGCGGGCGAAAATTTGACGCTTTGTGGTCCAGTCACTTGCAGCGCGCCCGCGATACCGCTGCTTTGATTGGGCAATCGATCGGCCACGCTGTGGTCACCGACAAGCGCCTTAGTGAAGCGTATCTAGGTACGCTGGAAGGCGAGTCTTTTGCAAAATTGCCTAATGGCCCAGGCACTTGGCGCGAGCGCTGGCAAAAGAGTCCGGGCACAACGCGCTTTCCCAAGGGTGAAAACCTCAAGGAAGTCGCCGATCGCGGCTGGAGCGTGCTTGAGGAACTCTACGAGCGCCATCCACGCGGGCATGTGGTCATCGTGTCCCACATGTTTGCAATCTCAACGATGCTGTGCAAGGTATTGAGTTTGAAGATCAATAAATTTCGGACTTTTACCATCGACACGGCGTCGATCACCACGATTCAGATCGATGACAACGGTTTTCGTATTTTGGCCCTAAACGATACCGCGCACCTAGATGACCTGCCCGACGGTGCGGCGTTGCGCACGGGATCGCTGCCAGAAAAGCAATTTTAACTGCGAAGCGGAAAGGTTCAGCGCACATGCGGTGAATACTTTGGGAAATCAGAAAGGATGACAGCAAGTTGACGAGCACTGACCAGCCAAGTTCACAAAGTACCGGACCTTGCATTGGCTTGGTCGGCGCATGGCCGCCGCCATGGGGCGGAATCTCTGTGCATATTCAGCGGATTGCGGACCATCTCGCCCACACCGGTTGCCGTGTCGTCGCGCTGGATACCGAATGGCGGCCAAACAAGCAGTTGCCCGCAAATTACTACAGTGTCGGCAAAGATCGCTGGCTTACGGCGCGCGTCATGCGGGCGGTCGCAGAGGCGCGGATCGACGTGCTGAATTTGCACCTTTTTGGCCCGGAATGGAAGATTCTCGTGCCATTTGCGGCCGTGCAAGAACTGACCGGCGTGCCGATTGTGGTGACGATGCATTCGCTGCGGCGCTGCGCTTCTACACTTGCCCCGCGCGAGCGTTGGTTTTTCTCGCAGGGTGCGCGGCGTTTGCAACATTTTCTGTGTGCGGGCGAGCACGTGCGTTCGAACTTGCTCGAGTTTGGCGTCCCAGCCGAGCGGACCACGACGATTATTCCGTATTTAGCCGCCCCGCAAATCGAAAACGCCGCCCACCCGCTGCCGCCGGAAGTCGAGGCGTTCATGAACAGCCACCACCCGCTGGTCAGTTCGGGCACAGGCGTGCTGGTCAAACACGAAGGACGCGACCTATACGGCTTGGACCTATTTGTCCGCGTTGCCCACGTCGTGCGCCGGCATCAGCCAAATGTCGGGTTTGTCTTTGTTATCGCCGGCGAATGCGACCAAGCACTGATCGATGACGCGCTTGAGTTTGTGGCCGACAACGACCTTGAACGCAATGTCTTGCTGTATCGCAAACCGATTTCACCGGGCACGCGCCTGTGGGCGCGCAGCGATGTCTTTGTGCGGCCGACTTTGTCAGACGGCGACGCCATTTCACTTCGCGAAGCGTTGGAGGAGGGTGTGCCGTGCGTGGCATCCGACGCCGTGAAAAGACCTGACGGCGTTCACCTTTTTCGCACAAGTGACTGGGCGGACTGCGCGAGGGTTTTGCTCGACGTGCTGTCCGATTTGCCGGCTGAGCGCGAAAAGCTGTCGGACATGCCGCGCGCCCAAGGTCAGATCGAAGTCGAGCAAATCCTGCGCGAAGCGGCATTGCATAAGCGATCCGCAAGGTTGCCGCGGCGGGTGCTAGCACGGGGCCTCAAAAGTGTTCGTTGGGTGCAACGCTGAAACCCCCATCCACTGCGCGCCCACGGCGCCTGATACTTTAGCAAGGATTCCTGAGCCATGTGCGGTATCGTCGGCCTATTTGATCGGCAGCTCAACGCGGCGCGGATGGAAGATCCGCTGCGCCGCGCGACGGCTAGGATCGCCCACCGCGGTCCGGACGATGACGGCTTTTATTTCAATGGCCCTGTGGGTTTGGGTTTTCGTCGCCTGAGCATCCTCGACCTGAGCGTGGCGGGGCATCAGCCCATGACCTCCGCGGACGGCCATTGGACGGTGATTTTCAACGGTGAGATTTACAACTTTGTTGAACTGCGCCGGTCACTGCAGGCAATTGGCGTGCAATTCCATAGCACAAGCGATACCGAGGTGCTGGTAGAGTCGCTGGCCGCGTGGGGCGTGCGCACTTTTGAGCGTTTCAATGGCATGTGGAGCGTATTGGCGTGGCACCAACCGAGTCAGAGCCTGTATGCCTGCCGCGATCCGTGGGGCATTAAGCCGCTGTACGTGAGCGACAATGGCAAGTGGGTCGGTTTTGCGAGTGAAATTAAGGCACTGCGCACGCTCGGCTGCGATCTGGGCGGGGCCGACCTGCAAGCCGTGCGGCGCTTTGTCGACGACGGCGAACTCGACGTGGAAACACGGACGATGTATGCACGCGTAGAACGACTGCAACCCGGTGTTATTTATCGCTACCGTGGCGGAAAATCTGTGCAGATGCAGCCTTATTCCGACGGCACCGATCGCTTCGTTCTGCCACCGGCACCCACCGACCTTGCCCGCGAAAACGACTACATAGAGGCCTTTCGCGCCGCTTTTCTCCAATCGATTCATCTGCGACTGCGCTCCGACGTCGATATCGGTACGTGCATGTCAGGTGGGTTGGATTCAACTTCGGTCGCGTGTGCAGCCGCGCGTTTTCTCGACGCCGAACGCAGCGGTCGCTGTCGGTACGCGTTCACCGCCCTCATTCCGGAATTTGACGAATCTCCATTCATTCACGCGGTTTTGAAACAGACCGGCGCTGAATGGCATGTCACGGTTGCAGGCGATGGCCAGTTGATCGACAAGTCGCTGCTATTTTTCGATACCCATGACGAACCCGTACATTCCTTTAGTCCTTTTGCGGGCTTTCTGGTCATGGGCTTGGCAGCAGCGGCGGGCGTCAAGGTGTTACTCAACGGCCAAGGCGCAGACGAACTGCTGGCTGGCTATCCGTCAAGCGTTGTGCCGTTCTTGCGCTCTTCCACTGTAGAATCCGGCGCGGTCGCAGCCTTTCGCCAAGCGCAACTGGAAACGACCAACCGCCAAGACGCGCTGGACATCTTCGCCCGCGCGCAAGCTGGCCTGATCACGGAGCTTCTGCCGGGTCCAATGGAGGCGCTGGTGCGCCGCCGTCGGATGCAGCGGCGTCAGCAGGTGGATTATTTTAACAAAAATGGCCTCGTCTCGGTGCTGCCGATGCCAGCGTACGCCAGCGCCGAGTCGCTTCAATCGTCGTTGCGCGACCAGACGTCCCGGTCGCCGCTGCCTCTGTATCTGCGCATTGAAGATGCCAATTCTTCTGCCTTTTCGCTCGAAGCACGCTTGCCTTTTCTCGATCCGTGGGTTGTGGCTCTTGCCCGTCACGCGCCGGCCAAGTTGCTGCGCCGCGGTGGGTTAAACAAATATCTGCTGCGACGCATTTTGCCCGGCCTCGTGCCTGACCTTGTCTGGCAGCGCCGCGATAAGATGGGGTTTCCGGTGCCCAATGCGCGCTGGATGCGTGGTCCGTTGATGCCGCTGGTGCGCAACACGCTCTCACCCGATCGCCTTGCGGCGCGGGGTTGGTACGATGTGCCGCGGGTAAATGCGCAGGTGGACCGATTGTTTAATCAACCCGACTCGCCCTTGGAACCCCAGCTGATGCGGTTGTTTTTGCTTGAAGTTTGGGCGCAACGCCACTTGGATAGCCAGCCGTCGCCGGCCACCGCCCTGCGGATACTGGCTTGACAATTCTGTGGGAGAGCGTAATGTTTCGCGCCCTTGGGGCAAACCGCCCAAACGCACCCGCCACCGATTTGGAGACTGTAGACATGCTCAACGCCACGACACTGCTTGCAGCGCGTACGCCGCTCGGGCACAAAATTCGACAGATTTCAGGGTTTTGTGCGCTCGTTGCTCTGGCAGCTTGCGGCGCGGCGGCAGCGCCGGACGCGGCCGACACCGCGGCCAGTGACGTCGGCGCCAGCGATACCGGCCCGACCGATGCCGTGGTCGCGATTGACACGCAAGCCGCCGACACCGGTGTGGCACCCGGACCCGACGTCAAGCCCACACCTGAAGTGGTGGCGAACACCAAAAAATGCAGTGAATCTATGGCATGTTACCTCGATTGCCCGCCGCCCAAAAGCGATGGCGGTGTGTGCACCGCCGCCTGCTATTTCGCCGCCAGTCAAACCGGCAAGGACAGCGTGAAAGCCATTGGCGACTGCATGACGGCCAAGTGCGACGATCAAACCGACCCCCACGCCCGCGTGGCTTGCGGCTGGTCCAAATGCTTTGACAAGATCAGTGCATGTGGTGAATACGGCAAGGGAACGGCCAACTGTGTCGACACGGCTCGCTGCGCCGGGCGCTGCGTCTTGGGCGATGTCGCGTGCAACACAGCTTGCTTGCAGAACGGTGCAGCGGCAGAAATTGAGAATTACAAAGACCTGCGCGCCTGTTTTGAAGGCAAATGCGCGGGTGGCAAGCTGGAAGAAATGAGCCCGTGCATTCTGGCCAACTGCGTCACGGCGGCTCAAGCCTGCGCCAACAAAGACCAAGCCGTCGACTGCATTGGTGAAAGTGCGTGCCAAGCCAAGTGCCCGGCGGTTATCCCCAACCAGCCAAACAACTGTGCTGGCTGGTGCGGCGTGTTGGCCTCGGAAGGCGGCGGCAAGGGCTATGCCGCCTACCAAGCGTGCAAAACCGCCAAATGCGGCGCCGTGCAACCTTCGCAACAGTTCGCTTGCTGGAAGGAAAAATGTTCGGCCGAGCAAGGCGCTTGCTTCCCCGCCACCGGCGCGTCGAGCTGTTTGGACGTCTACACTTGCGTCAAAGCCAATTGCCAAGGGATCGGCGGCGATGCCAAATGCATTGCGGATTGCTATGCTACGGGCACATCACCGGCCAAGGATGCGTGGGTCGCGTTTGAAGGCTGTATCACCGTCGTTTTGGAAACGAAAAAGGCCAAAGACTTTGGTTGCGTCAGCTTTCCGTACGATGAGGCCAGTTGCATCAACCAAATCAAGGGTTTTTGCGATTCAGCCGTCAACGCCTGCTTCAAGCCTCAATAATTTCCATGCAAGCCGCGACACCGTTGCTGCCGATTGACCAAGCCTTGGCGCAAGTATTGGCGCAAGTGCTGCCTCTAGCGACGGAAATGCTGCCCTTGTCCGCGGCGACCGGTCGCTATTTGGCGATGGATGCGTTGGCGGATGCCGACCAACCCGCTTTCGATCGCGCGATGATGGATGGCGTGGCACTGCGGTCGGCAGATGCGCAGGTTGCAGGTGCAGTTTTGCGGCAAGTTGGCCAGACAATGGCCGGTCATTCGGAGCAGAATCTCGTAAATATAGGCACTTGTGTGCGCATCATGACGGGCGGTGTGCTGCCGCTTGGCGCAGACGCTATCGTGCCGGTTGAGCGCATAGAACGCGTGGACGACGAACATTGGCGCATACTGGACGCCACCCGTGCCGAACAGCATATCGCGAGAAAGGGCACAGAGTTGCACGCGGGTGAGCCTGTCGTGCGCGCGGGCCAGCGCCTGCACGGCGCGCGCATGGGCGCGCTGGCGGCGTTTGGCCACGCCAGCGTCCGCGTGGCGCGGCAGCCGCAGGTGGCGTTGCTGCCCAACGGCGATGAATTGGTGGCCATCGATGCCGCAGTCGGTCTGGGCCAGGTCCGAGACAGCAATCGCTACGCACTGACCGCCCTTTTGCAGCAGTCGGGCGCAGCAGTCATTCAGTGCCCCGCGGCGATCGACACGCGCCAAGGCTTGAGCGAATCCATCGCAGCGGCGTGGGAACAAGCGGATATCGTAGTGCTTTCTGGCGGCGCATCTGCCGGTGATCGCGATTTTGTCGCGCCCGTGTTGCTGGATTTGGGGGCGCATATCCACGTGCGCCAGATTCGCATCAAGCCCGGCAAGCCTTTTCTGTTTGCCACCCGCGATCTTGCCGACGGTCGGCGCCAGTTGGCGTTCGGTCTGCCAGGCAATCCATTGGCGTCGTATGTCTGCGCTGCTCTGTTCGTTTTGCCGGCGTTGGTCGCCGGTCAGGGCGGCGATCCAGCGTGGCAGATCGGGCGCCTGCCGAGTTCGCGCGTGTTGCCCGCGATCGGCCCCCGCACTGAACTGCTGCCGGCCAACCTCATTGCCACGGCCACGGGTGCGCAAATCGACGTGCTAACCGTGCGCAGTTCGGCCGATCTTCCGCATTTCGCCGCCGGTGAGTGGCTGGCGATTCGGCAAGCACACGCGCCCGCGCTGGCGGTCGGCGATGGCGTCGACTTCTTGCTATGGCCGCGAATTTAGACGCTTAATACGGCGATCGCGACATCACGCCTTTCAATTCGCCGAGCGACGCGTAGGCGGCGTCGCGGAAAATCACTTCGTCGCCAGCGACGAAGCCGCTTTTCTTGATGTTGCCGACCACGGCGTCGATGATGGCGCTCTGGGTCTCAACGTTTTCGGCAACAGCATTGCCCTGTTTTTCTGTAGCCTTCCAAGCAAAGCCGCTGAACTTGCCGTATTGTTTTTTGATGTCGCACTTCCAGGTTGCCATTGTGCATCTCCTTGACTGTTAGCCACATTTCGAGCTGTGCGCAAACTGACTTGCGCAGCGATCAGATACCGCCGCCAACGGCAACGGGGCTACAGAATAGGAGCCGCCGACGCCATCCGTCAACCCTTGCGGCGATCACGCGATTTTTGCCAGTGAATCTGATGTGGGATGTTGAACTCGTGCAAAATCCGTTGCGTGCGCGCCGCTGCGACAAAATTGCCAGGGCTATCGCAAGAACGATCACGGGGCGTTAGGCTGAGGCCGCGGGCAATAATCGAAGAAAACCTCAATCGCGGCAACGCGTTGGACTGAAGTCCACCGCTACAGTTCGAGATGTCCCTCCGGGACAGGACGCGAGCGCGGCCCA